>NZ_PZJK01000008.1:0-47290 GCF_003206675.1 Salinicola sp. RZ23 | reverse complement strand
CGCCGACGCCCTCGAGGCCCGCGAGCATCTCAAGCAGGCCGGTGAAGACGCCGACGACCGCTACGGCAATAGCGAACAGCTTGCGGATGCTGATCAGAGCAATGCCCGTGGCGCCACCGATAGCGGCGGCCGTGGCGAAGCGGCACGCATGAAAGCGCCCTGGCTGCATATGGCCTCGCCCGCCGGCATCACGATGAGCACGCCGGAATCGACGCACCTGGCCCAGGGCCGCTCGCTGAGTGTCTCCAGCGGTGAGGACGTCAACCTGGCCACCGGCAAGAGTCTGGTCGCCTCGATCTCCGAGAAGATCTCGCTGTTCGTCTATCGTGCCGGCATGAAGCTGTTCGCCGCCCGCGGCAAGGTCGAGGTGCAGGCGCAGGATGGAGAGATGGCCTTCACCGCGGAGAAAGGCGTCCAGGTGACCTCCACCGAAGGGCGTATCGAAGTCCAGGCCGAGAACGGCATTCTGTTGCAGAGCGGCGGCGGTTATATCCGTATCGAAGGCGGCAATATCGAGGTGCACTGCCCGGGTGCTGCGGACTTCAAGGGAGCACAGCACAACTTCGGTGGGCCGACGAGTCTTAGTCGGACCCAACCCGAGCTACCTGATGCGCAGGGGCCATTCGAAGAGTTCTTCACACTGAAGGACAAGGAGTCGGGCAAGCCTCTCGCCCATGCGCGTTATCGCGTGTCGACCGCCGAAGGACGGGTCATGACAGGGCGCAGCGATAGCGAAGGGAAAACCCAGAAAATATTCACGAGCAAACCTGAGGAAATTCAGGTGACGATACTGGATCGGTTCGACGACGCCGAGGGAGAACTGTCATGAGTCAGGTCGTTAAAGCCGACGGCAATACTCAGACCAGCAACAAGAGCAAAGGCCAGGACGCCTATCACGCGCCGGCGGGTCAGCTTTTCTATATGGTCGGCAAAGGTACGATTCTCGCTGTGCCCCGCGAAGATATGCCGGATCTACTCACTGAAATGCGTCTGCTCGAAAGCGTCGTCGAGTCCCAACAGAAGGCGACGAGCCATCTCAAGAGCTGTCAGGACAAGTATATTCAGATCAAACAGGGCGACTACTTCAAGCCCGAAGATCGCGTCGTGCTGTCAGAATCGGATAGTGCCGAAAAGCTAGAGAGCGAAGTCGTCAAGGCGCAGTCTGCACTGGACGAAGCGAACAACGCGCTCATCGAGCAGATAGCACCGCTGACACAGCTCAGTGACAACACCAACCACATCAGCGAACTCATCCCCATCCAGCGGCGCGGCGGCCACGCGTCTGCCGTGGGCTTCAAGATGACCTACGTTCGCTCACAGAAAATCCAGAATCACTGGAGGAAGTATCGGTTGACCTCTCAAGCCGATACGACGGGCGGTGATGACAGCGTGATCACGCAGGGCAAGGTCGACTGGAAGAAGCTGAAGCAGCAGCTCACGGATATCAGTGGAAGCACCTCGATAAAGACGGACATTCCGTGGTTCGACGACTGGATGAAGCTGGAAGATCAGCATAAGGAGCTCTTCCAGTGGAGCGAGCACATCAACGAAAACCTTCAGGTCGCCCGTTCCTATCAGAGTGGTGGCGAGCATGACGTGGACAGCCTCAAAGTCGATCTCAGCGCGGAAGCGCAACTGATGCGATGGTCCTACGGGGCGAGCGGTCTCAGCGGTGAAGCCAACCCATTCAAGAAAAAAGGCGCCATCAAGGCCAGCGGACACGCAGAGCTGATGCTGGCGGAGGCCAAGGCATCCATTGACTGTTACGAGCCGCCGGGCGGATACATGATGGCCTTTGCGGGCATGAATCTTGGCATGCTGCGCTCTCACACCATTCTGAGCGTGGCCGGCGGCATCGGCGCCAGTATCGCCGCAGAACTCAATATAGATGCGGAGTTCAACGGCAGCGGCGCCAAGATCAAGGGCGTCAGGGGCTCCTCCAAGGGTAAAGATATCCCAGGAAAGCAAACCGTCGATATGTCGCGACCCGACACTAGTAAGGGTGGCGAACTTGGTGCCTTTATCGGCGGTCAGCTCGAAGCCACCGTGGCAGGACAGGTCGAGTGGAAAAGCCCAGAGAGCGAGAAATTCGAGCCGTTTGCGAAAATTGCTCCGGCCATCGCAGGTCAGATCGGCATCGGTGGCGAGGCCACACTCAAGATATCTTATCAAGGTGGGAAGTTTCGAATATTTGCCAGAGCGGCGCTCTGCTACGGCGTTGGTGCCAAAGGCAAGCTAACACTAGAAGTTGATGCGACACTGATCTATGAATTTGCAAAGTGGGTAACCTATCAGCTTAAAAATATTAACTACAAGAAGCTGGATTTCATCGATGAAGTCACCTTTGAAGCCTTATCAAACATGCTAACCTTGGCAGTACAGACCGGAAGAGACATCAAAGAGTTCATGTATGACTCTGCATTAGAAATCCAAAACACTGCAACAGAAATGTTATCAGCCTTAGAGTCAAGCATTGAAGCGGCCAGCGAGCGAGGCGAACTTGTTGAAAGAATTAATGCCAACCCCGATATATTGCGCTACACCACACCCGATTCCAAAGGGGCGCTCTTATACCGATTAATGCAAAGAAACGCCTTTGACAACCTAGACACTTCCAACCGCACGACTGACATTACAGACAGAAACTTTTGGCGCTTCGGCTACATGACCCAAAGAAAGCGAGCCATAATAAGAACATTTACGTGGATACAATCACAAGAAGAATATCACAGCGTAATAAAGAGGATAAAATCTAGCCAAACCGAGAAAAACCTTACCGTTGAAGAGGGGGAACACAAACTGTTGAGATTTCTGGCCCTTGGCGAAACGGGTTGGTGGTCTAGCCACTATGCAGACAACTTGAAAAGATTCTACAACTCATTACGCCCAACGGCATCAAAGGGCGAGCCAATAGTTCGCAATGACATGACAGAATACCTGACGCAACTAGAGACATCTCCCAGCTTTGAAAGACCTTGCTTTAACAACACTTTGTGCGAACCTTTCAAAGAAACATACCGGGCCTAATAAAAATTGCGAGCAGGCAGCAGTCTGCTCGCAAACTCAACAGCTCAAACCTATCACTTTTCAGCGGAATTCAAAACGCACCTAAAAGTATTGGTAGACACCGGCCCCTTAGATAAATAAGGATTGTTTTCAAGCTTCAAACCGGGATCAGCGGGACGCCTATTAACGGTCAAAAGAGCAGTATCGCTTTCCCCGAGAGCTCCACCTCTACGTACCTTTTTCTCGCCCTTCTCAGGTCCCTTAGGGTTACGCTCGGGAGAGTTAGCGTAATAATCTTTAGAATACCAATCCTGAACCCATTCAAAACCATTCAAACCCATTTGATAAACACCAAGCGGGTTTGGCGGATACTTACCGACAAAATAAGGAGAAAAATGGTCTCCCGCTGGTGTCGCACTCTCTCTTTCCTCAACAGTCGGATAATTCACACCGGGGCTTAGTGTCCCGTCATTTGTGGCATAGGGCAAAAACTCGCCGCGACTCCGCGCAGCATACTCCCACTGTGCCTCTGTCGGCAGAGAAAAAGGCTCTCCGCTTTTTTCTGCAAGCCATTGGCAGTAATCATTAGCTTGATACCAGTCTACTCCTGCTGGAACATTGGGCGCTCGATACTTGGCGCTTGTGCCATCCTCGTTTATTTTCTTTTTGCCTGCCACTTGCGTATAGGTGTCATAGTCGGCATAAGACACTTGACGCTCAGAGATATAGAAGCTATCAAGAGTCACTTTGTGCAATTTTTTATTGTCGTCGTAAACACTATAAGGTAGGCCACCTGTTTTCGGGTCAATTGGACCAAAGTCCCCCATCTGGAAGGTGCCACCCTCGACACGGACAAGCTCGTCTTTCGTCTTCTTGATCAGCGCATCGACCGCGTCTTGATTTTTTGAATCAGCCTGACCATCGCCACAGGCAACCAAGCTCAAAGTCGATAGCGCCAACAAAATGAACCGAGACTTCATAGATAATTCCTTTTTTTCCGAAACCTTTAGCTATCACATGCCGCGCAACACCCGTCACGTGAGCTTGTAATCAATCCCATGCAGGTCAATTATAGTACCGTAGGAAGCCTTGCAAATCGAACACCAAAGCCAAACCGCCCCACTACCTCAGACTTTTTTCATTCAACACACAACGAAAAGTGTATGGTGCCGCTGTTCCCTTATCACCATCCGCAGCAATCAAATCAGGTTTCCGATGATAGCGCTCCATCGTTAATGCCGCACCCCAGCCCTCACCATGGGGCAGCCCCCTGACAACCTTATCCTCTCCTTGCTTCGGTCCTTGAGGGTTGTCTTTAGGAGAATCATGATAATAATCAGCCTGATACCAGTCTACAACCCAGGAATATCCATTATCTCCCATCTGATAGAGACCAAGCGGATTCGGAGGGTATAACTTGACTGGATATGGTGCTGCACTAGTCAAATCTCCTGCATTTGTAGCCTTCCCTACATCTTCCTCGGTAGGAATGCTTTTCCCTTTCTCTAGCGTTCCTGTACTGGTGCCGTAAGGTATAAACTTCCCACCCGAACGCGCCGCGTATTCCCATTGCGCCTCTGTCGGCAGAGAAAACGGAAGAGAGGTTTCCTTGGCAAGCCAATCGCAATAATCCTTGGCCTGATACCAGTCCACACCCGCGGGGACATCATCCTGGCGGAACTGCATCTCGAACTGATTAGCGCTATTAATCTTGTCTTTACCCGTCGCCTGAGTATAGATATCGTAATCGGCGTAGGTCACCTTGGTCGGCGACATATAGAATGTATCCAGCGTAACCTTATGCAACGGCTTGTTGTCTTGATCCGCGCTATAGGGCAACCCCTTGTCGCTGCCTTTTAGATTGGGATCGACCGGCCCGAAGTCTCCCATCTGAAAGGTGCCACCCTCGACACGGACGAGCTCATCTTTGGTCTTCTTGATCAGTGCATCGACCGCCTGCTGGTTTTCCGGATCAGCGTTGCTCTGCCCGCATGCTGTCAGAGAGAGTGATATTATCGCTGCCAGTATCGACCAAGGTTTCATGAGCGCCTCGCGCTTCCGATATCGCCAACATGATGCCATATAAGATGGCACGGTAGAGGGCAAAACTGTCAATACCGGTAACGGCGGGCGGTGACGGTCATGTCACCCGGTGATATGTTCAAGAAGCACTAAATTTAATGAGCAGGTACCAAGGGAGAGGCGATGCCCTTGGGGGTGAGAGCAACGCCGCGGCTTCTGAGGCACTCGCTGAGGCCGAGACGGCAGGACGTTGCGCCCTGCCACGTCTCCCTCAATCCCCCTTGAGGCGGCCGCCCATCTCCTGGGCGAGTTCGACCGCGTAGTGGTCGGTCATGCCACCGATGAAGTCGAGCATGCGGCGGTAGCTGGCGTAGAGCGACCAGGAGGGTTTGGGGGTGTTCTCACCGATCAGCGCCAGCACGCGCTGGTGCTTGAAGGATGACTGGCCGGTGTGGTGCAGCTCGTGGGCGGCGCCGATGAAGGCTTCGAGCAGGATGCCCAGGGTGGTGTAGGCGCCGATCTCCAGCTTGGCCTTGCGCTCGTTCTGGAAGATGCGCTCGCGCGCGAGCTGCTTGGCCGCGGCCACGCCCCAGGCCAGATCCGGGTGGCACAGTTCGAGCAGGTCGTCGGTCAGGGTGCCGTTGAGCAGCGCCTGCTCGTGCTGGACGAACACATCGCCGACCTCGTTGACCGCGCGCTCCATCGCCGCTCCGCGCAGGGCAGCGATACGGCGGCGCTGGGATACCCCCGCCTCCTGCATTCCCGGATAGCCTTTGGGCGGCTCTCCGGCGATCTGCAGCAGCACTTCCGCGACTTCATCGAAGCGCAGAATGCCCATCTCCAGGCCATCTTCAAGGTCGAGCAGCGCATAGCAGATGTCATCGGCAGCCTCGACCAGATAGGCCAGCGGGTGGCGGCACCATTTGGAGTCGCCAGCCGGCTTCATGCCGAGACGATCGACCACCTCGGCCAGCAGAGCTTTCTCCGACTGGTAGCAGCCGAACTTGCCCATCTTGCCGCCGTGCTCGACCGTCCACGGATACTTGAGCAGCGTACCCAGGGTCGCCGCCGAGAGCCGCATGCCGCCGCGGAACTGGTTGTATTCGATCTGGGTGACGATGCGAAAGCCCTGCGCGTTGCCTTCGTAGGTGAGCAGGTCAGCACGCTCGGCCTCGTCCAGCCCATCGAGCAAACCGCCGCCCTGCTGCTCGGTCCACTTGAACCAGTCGCGGATGGCGTACTCGCCGGCATGGCCGAACGGCGGGTTGCCGATGTCGTGCCCCAGACAGGCCGCCTGCACGATCACCCCCAGATCTGCCGGGCTGACCCACTCGGGCAGACGCTCGCGTAGCTGTTCGCCGACGATCATGCCCAGGCTGCGGCCGACGCAGCCCACCTCCAGCGAGTGAGTCAACCGGGTGTGGATATGATCGTTGTCGGTGAGCGGGTGCACCTGGGTCTTGCGCCCCAGACGCCGGAAAGAACCGGAGAAGACGATGCGGTCGAAGTCCTTGTGGAAAGGACTACGCCCCACCTCACCACGTGAGGTGCGGGCGTCGTGCAGGCGCACAGGGTCGAGCAGGCGCTCCCAGTGCATGGCGGTCATCGGTGTCTCCCGTTGTGCGGCATCGTGTGAGAGCGGCCTAGGCGGCGTACGAAACTAGCATGCCGCCACGCGGCGGCGAAGCCAAGCCGGCCGCGTTGTTGGCATCAGCCACTGGGCGTCAGGCATCGAGTGCCTTCACTCTTTGACATCCATGTATTCACGCGCCCAGATGCGGTACTCCTCCAGGGTGGAGTAGCGGGTGGAGAGGCGCGAGGCATCGAGGTCGTTGGTGGCGATATCGCGCTGCTCGCGCAGGCAGTCGTAGGTCGCCTTGATCGCGGCGAAGTAGGCGGCGTGGCCGTTGACCACGATGCGCACCCCGAGCTTGGCCAGGCGGGCACGGTCGCGCAGTGCCGGGTTGTCGTAGGTAACCAGCATCAGCGGCACGGTCACCACCGAGGCCAGCGTCTCGAGGTGGTCGAAATCGCGCACACCGACCAGGCAGATGGCATCCACCCCGGCAGCCTGATAGGCACGAATCCGCGCCACGGCGGCATCGTCATCGAGCTGACCGGCGTTGGTGCGGGCGATGATCGCCATCGCCGGGTCGATACGCGCCTCGAGCGCAGCACGCATCTTGCCCACGCCCTCCTCGACCGGAATCAGGTCGGTGGACTTGTGGCCATACTGCGCCGGCAGCAGGGTGTCCTCGATGGTCAGGGCCGCCACCCCGGCACGCTCCAGCTCGGTGATGGTGCGCATGACATTGAGCGCGTTGCCGTAGCCGTGGTCGGCATCGGCGATCACCGGCAGCCGCGCCACGCGGCCGATCCGGGTCGCCTGCTCGACGAACTCGCTCAACGTGATCAGGGCGAAGTCGGGCGCCGCCAGCACCTGCAGCGAGGCCACCGAGCCGCCCAGGATACCCACCTCGAACCCCAGGTCGGCGGCGATACGCGCCGACATCGGATCGAACACAGAGGCGGTGTAGTAGCACTCATCCTGGGCCAACAGTTGGCGGAAGGCGTTGCGCAGATCGTGCTGGGAAGGTGTCGTCACGAAAGACTCCTGTCATGTCGCCCCGCGCCTCGAATCACGCGCGGTGGTAAAGGATGAAAAGCGAACGGGCGCGCGGTCGCGCGACGGGCTGGCTCAGGCTGCCGGCAATTCTACCACTAAAGTCTTACCACCAGACGTCAGCCACGGTGAATAGCGACCCAAGTTGAGCGCGCTGCATGATCGACTTGAGGCGCCTTCATTGGTATCAGTCGTACTGATCGCCCACTATTAGCAGCCTTAGCATGCCGTCGCCTCACTACCGGAGAAAAATGCCATGTCACAAGCGCATCCCCCATTCCGAGCCGATATCGTCGGCAGTTTCCTGCGTCCGGCCGCGCTGAAAACCGCCCGCGCCCAGTATCACCAGGGCGAGATCGATGCAGCCGCGCTCGCCGCAGTGGAGGATCGTGAAATCCGGCGAGTGGTCGAACAACAGGAGGCGGCTGGCCTCGGCGTGGTGACCGACGGCGAATTCCGCCGCGCCTGGTGGCACTTCGATTTTCTCGAACAGCTCGACGGTGTCACCGGCTTCGTCGGGGATCAGGGTATCCAGTTCCAGGGCATCCAGACCGGCGCCAAGCAGATCCGGGTCGACGGCAAGGTCGGCTTCAACCCCGACCATCCGATGCTCGGGCACTTCCGCTATCTGGCCGACGTGGCCACGGCGATGCCCAAGATGACCATCCCCAGCCCCAGCGTGCTGCACTTCCGCGGTGGCCGCAAAAAGATCGACAGTGGCGTCTATCCGAGCCTGGACGCCTTCTTCGCCGATACCGCCGATGCCTACCGCGACGCGGTGCATGCCTTCTACGCTGCCGGCTGCCGCTATCTGCAGCTCGACGACACCGTGTGGGCCTACCTCTGCTCGGAGAAGGAGCGCGAAGCCGCCCGCGCCCGGGGTGACGACCCGGATCGACTGCAGGCGATCTACGCCGAGATGCTCAACCACGCCCTCGCCGACAAGCCCGACGATCTGTTCGTCTCGCTGCACGTCTGTCGCGGCAACTTCCGCTCCACCTGGATCAGCGAAGGCGGCTACGAGCCGGTGGCCAAGACGCTGTTCGGCCAGGTCGGCGTCGATGCCTGGTTCCTGGAGTATGACAGTGATCGCGCCGGCAGCTTCGACCCGCTGCGCTTCGTCCCCGAGGGCCATCAGCAGGCGGTGCTCGGTCTGGTCACCACCAAGGTAGGCGATCTCGAGGACCCCGCCGGCGTGCGTGCCCGGCTCGACGAGGCCAGCCGCTTCGTCGCCAAGTCGCAGCTCTGCCTGAGCCCGCAGTGTGGCTTCGCCTCCACCGAGGAGGGCAACGACCTGGCCGAGCAGGCACAGTGGGACAAGGTGCGCCTGGTGGTGGATCTGGCCCGCGACTACTGGGGCGCCTGAGCCTTCGGCACGGTCTGAAACGTACTGCGCTCGCCCAGGCGGCGCGCGGCCTCAGCTCGGTCGCGCGCTGTCCTCTTCGTGTCCCATCAGCGAGCTCAGCAGGCGGCTCAGGAAACCCTTGCGCTCGAGATCCGGCTCCTGCTCGATCAGCGCCTGCGGGTCGATGCTGTCACGAGCGATCTCGATGAACGCCGCCTGGAACGGCGGCAGCGTCAGTTGCCCCTCCTTCAGCTCAGGGCTGAAGCCCTGGCGGTAGATGATCTCGCCAGCCCCCTCGGGCAGCCCGGTGGTGCGGGTCTCGGCGGTCAGGTTGAACACCGCGAGGATCGCCTGATCGCGGGAGACACGCAGCCAGCCCAGCAGCTCGTCATCGAAGTCGGAGAGAATCAAGGTGCCGTCGACCATCGCCGACTGCGCCTTGCGCCAGTGCAGAAAGGCGCGGGTCACGTTCAGGGTGCTATCGGTACTGGCCAGCTGACGATCCACGCACAGGCGCCGGTGGTGGACATCCACCGGCAGCCACGGCTCGACGCTGGAGAAGCCACCACGATCGCCCTCGCTCCACGGCATCGGCGTGCGGCAGCCATCGCGCCCCTTGTACTCCGGCCACAGCGCCAGGCCGTAGGGATCGACCAGCCGCTCGTAGGGCACGTCGGCCTCGGGCAGCCCCAGCTCCTCACCCTGATAAAGACATACGCTGCCGTAGAGCGAACAGAGCATCACCGTGGCGAGTTTCGCCACCAGTGGCCCGTGCTGCTCCAGATGCTCGTGATCGGTCCAGCGCGAGACCACCCGCATCACGTCATGGTTGGAGAGCGCCCAGCACGGCCAGGCATCGACGGCGTAGTACTGGAAGTGCTCGATCACATCGCGTAGCTGCTTGGCCTCGAAGCGCGCATCGAACAGATCGAAGGTGTAGGCCATGTGCAGGCGATCGCTACCGGTGGTGTACTCCACCATCCGTTCCAGCGGGCGATCATCGGAGATCTCGCCCACTGTGGTAGTGCCGGGGTACTCCTCCATCAGCGTACGCAGCTCGTGCAGGAAACCGAGGTTCTCGGGCTGGCTGATATCGAACTGGTGGCGCTGCATCGCGTAGGGGTTGGACGCCGGCACGCTGGGTGTCTTGAGCTCGCCACTACCCAGCGCCGGATTGTTCTCGAGCCCCTGGCTGTGAAAATAGAAATTGGAGGTGTCGAGACGAAAGCCGTCGACCCCCATGTCGAGCCAGAAGCGCGCGTTGTCGAGCTGCGCCCGGCGCACCGCCGGATTGTGAAAATTGAGATCTGGCTGGCACGACAGGAAGTTGTGCAGATAGTACTGGCGCCGCCGGCTGTCGAAGGTCCAGGCGCTGCCGGTGAAGAACGACAACCAGTTGTTGGGCGGTGTACCGTCGGCCTTGGGGTCGGCCCAGACGTACCAGTCGGCCTTCTGATTGTCGCGCGAGCTGCGGCTCTGCACGAACCAGTGGTGCTGATCGGAGGTGTGGCTCAACACCAGATCGATGATCACCTTGAGCCCCAGCTCGTGGGCGCGTTCGAGCAGCATCTGGAAATCGTGGAAGGAGCCGAACATCGGATCGACGCCGCGGTAGTCGGTGATGTCGTAGCCGAAGTCCTTCATCGGCGAGGGAAAGAACGGCGAAATCCAGATCGCATCGACCCCCAGCTCGGCAACGTAGTCGAGCTTCGAGGTGATACCCGGCAGATCGCCGACCCCGTCGCCACGCGCATCCATGAAGCTGCGCGGATAGATCTGATAGATGACGCTGCCACGCCACCAGGCGGTGTTCTCGCTCATGACATCCCCTGGGTGATGGATTCACGCCCGGCCTCGGCACCGGGCGTCGTGTCAGACTAGCCGCTTTTCTGATCGAGGTTAAATTCGGTTTCAGTCGTCCGCCAACGCCGGCAACAGCACTTTCAACTTGCGCGTCAGGGTGTTGCGCCCCCACCCCAGCAGCTCGGCGGCTTCGCCGATCTTGTGGAGAGCACGCGCCGGTGTGCTCGAGCGCGGTCTCGATCAGGATGCGCTCGTGAACTCTGACAAGCGGCACGAACTCCGGGCTTCAGTCGTCCGCCAGCGCCGGCAACAGCACCTTCAACTTGCGCGTCAGGGTGTTGCGCCCCCACCCCAGCAGCTCGGCGGCTTCGCCCTTGCGCCCGCCGGTGTGCTTGAGCGCGGTCTCGATCAGGATGCGCTCGAAATCCGGCACCGCCTCCTCGAGCAGGTGGGTGTGACCCGCCGCCAGGGCGCGATCCGCCCATTCGCGGAAGGCCGCGCGCCAGTCGCCGCTGGGGGCTTCCAGACCTTCGAGATCGCGCAGCTCCAGCGGCAGATCGTCGACCAGCACCTCGCGTCCCGAGGCCATCACCGTGAGCCAGCGGCAGGTATTCTCGAGCTGGCGCACATTCCCCGGCCAGGGTAGCCGGGTGAGATGGGAGGTCGCTTCCTGGGTCAGCACCTTGGGCTCGGTGGCGAGCTCCTTGGCCGCCTCGGCGAGAAAGTGCTGGGCCAGCCGCGGGATGTCCTCGCGCCGCTCGGCGAGCCGCGGCAGGTGCACACGGATCACGTTGAGGCGGTGGAACAGATCCTCGCGGAAGCGCCCGTCGGCGACCAGTGTCTCCAGATTCTGGTGGGTTGCGGCGATGATCCGCACGTCGACCTTGACCGGGGTGTGCCCACCGACCCGATAGAACTCGCCGTCGGCGAGCACCCGCAGCAGCCGCGTCTGGGTGTCGGCCGGCATATCGCCGATCTCGTCGAGGAACAGGGTGCCACCGTCGGCTTGTTCGAAGCGTCCGCGACGCTGGGAGGTGGCCCCGGTGAAGGCGCCCTTCTCGTGGCCGAACAGCTCCGACTCCATCAGATCCTTGGGGATAGCCGCCATGTTGAGGGCGATGAACGGCTGCCCGCGGCGCGGGCTGTGCTGGTGCAGCGCCTGGGCGACCCGCTCCTTGCCGGTCCCCGATTCGCCGTTGATCAGCACCGTGATATGCGACTGCGACAGCCGGCCGATGGCGCGAAACACCTCCTGCATTGCCGGCGCCTCACCGATGATCTCCGCCGAGAGCCCCTCCGGCAGCGCCGCCGGCGAGCGCCGCTCACGGGCGTGGGCGACGCCGCGGCGCACCAGCGCCAGGGCGTCGTCGACATCGAACGGCTTGGGCAGATACTCGAAGGCCCCACCCTGGTAGGAGGCCACCGCACTGTCGAGATCCGAGTGCGCGGTCATCACGATCACCGGCAGGTCCGGGTGCATCTCGCGCACCTTGGCCATCAGGTCGAGCCCGTCTAGCCCCGGCATGCGGATATCGGTCAGCAGCACCTCCGGTGCCTGGCGCTCGATCGCCTCCAGCGCGGCATCGGCACGGTCGAAGGATTTCACTTCCAGATCCGGCTGCGCCAGCGCCCGCTCCAGGACCCAGCGGATGGCACGATCGTCGTCGACGATCACGATACGGGCGACATCGGTCATGACACTCCTCCTGCACTAAGATGAGTCGCGCTCGCGACGAGGGGATGAATCTCGCTCGTGGCGACGGAATGAATCGCACTCGTAGCGGCTGCGGCAGGGCGCGTCCTTGCGCGCCCGCGGGGATGGCGAGAGACGCTCAAGCCGGCGCCTCGAACGGAATCAGCAGACGGAACTCGGTGGCCCCGGGGCGCGATTCGCACTCGATCAGGCCCTGGTGCTGGTGCAGGATCGACTGCGCAATGGAGAGCCCGAGGCCGCTGCCCTCGGCGCGTCCGGAGACCATGGGAAAGAACAGCGTCTCGCGGATCGGCGCAGGAATCCCCGGGCCGTTGTCGATAATCGCCATCTCGCACACCAGGCGATGACGCTCCGCACCCAGGGTGAACTGGCGCCGCACCCGGGTACGCAGCAGCAGCCGCGGCTCCGGGGTGGCGTGCTCGGTCATCGCCTGGACCGCATTGCGCGCGACGTTGAGCGTGGCCTGGATCAGCTGCGCTTCGTCGCCGATCAGGTCCGGCACGCTGGGGTCGTAGTCGCGCTCGAAGGCGAGCCGGGGATGCTCCGCTTCCAGCAGTGCGCGCACCCGCTCCAGCACCTTGTGCACGTTGAGCGACTCGTGCCGCACCAGGGTGTTGGGGCCGAGCATGCGATCGACCAGATCGCGCAGGCGGTCGACCTCCTCGACGATGATGCGGGTGAACTCGGTCAACTGCGGGTCGGGCAGGTCGCGCTCCAGCAGCTGGGCCGCCCCGCGAATGCCCCCCAGCGGATTCTTGACCTCGTGGGCCAGCCCGCGGGTCAGCACCTTGACCGTTTCCTGACGCGCGATCAGCGCCTCTTCGCGGGAGATGCGCAGCAACCGGTCGCGCGGCTCGATCTCAACCAGCAGCTCGCGGCTGGTGATCGGGGTCGCGGTGAAGTCGACGGTGATCGTCTCGCCGCCGGGCAGCGACAGCGACGCCTCGCGCTGGGTGTAAGGGTGGAACTCGTGCATCGCCTTGCTCAACACCTCGCGCACGCGCCCGGACTCGCCCTCCAGGCACTCCAGCCAATGCCCCACCACCCGTGGCCGGCTGGCCGCCAGCAGCGCTTCGGCGGCGGGATTGAGCCAGCGCACCTGGAGCCGCTCGTCGAGCAGCACGACCGCAGTCGTCAGATGTTCCAGCAAGCGTTGATACATACGTCGTTCCATCGTGGTGATCCGCCATGTCCTGAAGCAGTGCAAGAACCGCGCCACCTCCACACCGCCGGGCTTTGGCGGCCTGGGCGCTGCGCTATCCTATCGCGGATGCACCAAAATGGCGCACCCGGCACGGAACGACACCCTGCCGCAGGCCCTTCTCATTGGCTCGCTTCCCGCTGACAGACCGATGCCCACGCATCGTTCGAGTCGGATGAGCGGCTCAATTCGAGCCGTCGGCGCGATTCGGGCGAGCTGGCCGATTCGGGTTGGCGGGCAGATTCACGCTGGCGCGCTGGACGTAGAGCGTGACCGGCGGCGTGGCCAGCTGCACCGTGCCCTGATCGTCGACGATCTCCGCCAGTAGCTGGTGCTCGCCGCGGTCCAGGCCGCTCACCGCGAATACCTGGGTACGCATCGGCGACTGGCGCACCTCGCCGTCGACGCGCAGCTGTACCCGATCGGAGGAGGCCAGCGGCGGCTGGATCGCCAGGCGCACCTGGACGTCACCGGCACGCCCGGTGGGCAGGGTCGTGCCGTCGGCGGGGCTCAAGATCTCGAAGCGTGAGTAGGCCGCTGCCGCCTCGGACGCCGGCGTCTTGCGCGGTGTCACTGCCGCCCCCGCGGCGCCCTCGGCCGGTTCCTGCGGGTCGACCACGCTGATCGGCGCCAGCTCGACCCGCTGGCCGCCGCTCGGGCGGTCGCTGTAGACCACGTTGCCCTGGGCATCGATATGCCGGTAGACCGGCGACGCCAGCGCCGCGCCCGTCACCCCGGCGGCGGTCATGACGCCCACCAGCGCTCCTGCCATGAACCGTCCGCGGCGGCGCCACCCGCGCCGAGTCCCACGCTGCCTGTCGCTACCCATCAGAGTGCCTCTCCGCTTGCCGTTTCCGCTCTCTATCGGCCGCAGACGAAAAAGCCCCACCGAAGTGGGGCTTGTCGTCGAGCGCGAACGCTATCGTTCACGGATCTTCGCTCACTGGCCGTCGTTTACAGGCTGTAGTAGAGCTCGAACTCGACCGGGTGCGTGGTCATGCGCAGACGCTCGACATCTTCGCCCTTCAGCTCGATGTAGGCATCGATCATGGAGTCGGTGAAGACGCCACCTTCGGTCAGGAAGGCGCGATCCTTGTCCAGCGCTTCCAGAGCCTGATCCAGGCTGCTGGCGACGGTCGGAACCTTCTTGCCCTCTTCCGGCGGCAGGTCATAGAGGTTCTTGTCCATGGCATCGCCAGGATGGATCTTGTTCTTGATGCCGTCGATGCCGGCCATCAGCATCGCCGAGAACGCCAGGTACGGGTTGGCGGTCGGGTCAGGGAAACGCGTCTCGACACGCTTGGCCTTCGGGTTCGAGGTGTACGGAATACGGATCGAGGCGGAACGGTTACGCGCGCTGTAGGCGAGCATGACCGGCGCTTCGAAACCCGGCACCAGACGCTTGTAGGAGTTGGTCGAGGCGTTGGTGAAGGCGTTCAGGGCACGCGCGTGCTTGATGATGCCGCCGATGTAGTAGAGCGCCATCTCGGACAGGCCGGCGTATTCGTCACCCGCGAACTGGTTCTGACCATCTTTCCAGAACGACTGGTGGACGTGCATCCCGGAGCCGTTGTCACCGACCAGCGGCTTGGGCATGAAGGTCGCGGTCTTGCCGTAGGCGTGCGCCACGTTGTGGACCACGTACTTCAGTTCCTGAACTTCGTCGGCCTTCTTCACCAGGGTGTTGAACTTGACGCCGATCTCGTTCTGGCCGGCGTTGGCGACCTCGTGGTGGTGCACTTCGACCGACTGGCCGATCGCCTGCAGCGTGTTGCACATGGCGCTACGGATGTCGTGGAAGCTGTCGACCGGGGGCACCGGGAAGTAGCCGCCCTTGACGCGCGGACGGTGCGCCAGGTTGCCACCTTCGATCTGGCGATCGGTGGACCAGGCACCCTCTTCCGAGGTGATCTTGTACATCGAGCCTTCGATGTCGGACTTGAAGTGGACCTCGTCGAAGATGAAGAACTCGGGCTCCGGGCCGAAGAAGGCGGTGTCGCCCAGACCGGTGCTGTTCAGGTAGGCTTCGGCGCGCTTGGCGATGGAGCGCGGATCACGCTCGTAGCCCTGCATGGTGGCCGGCTCGATGATGTCGCAGCGCAGGATCAGCGTGGCGTCTTCGGTGAACGGGTCGAGGAAGCCGGTACCGTCTTCCGGACGCAGGATCATGTCCGATTCGTTGATGCCCTTCCAGCCTTCGATGGAAGAACCGTCGAACATCTGACCATCTTCAAAGAACTCGGCGTCGACGGCGCTGGCCGGAATGGTGACGTGCTGCTCCTTGCCCTTGGTATCGGTAAAGCGCAGATCGATCCACTTGACGTCGTGTTCTTCGATAAGGGCGAGGGTTTTCTCAGACATGTTGTCCTCCACTGTGAGCCATGGCTCGATTCGTTGGCGAATGTCCAACACCGCTTTTTAGCATGTGACCCGGGCGCTTGCCCATGCGTGCAACCGCTGCCCGCGGATCGATAAAGCGTGTTACGAAACATGAGCAAGTAATGTGCCAAAATGAGGCAGACACGCATACAAGCATAATAACCCGCTGTAATAGCGTCTTTTTTTGCCAAATCCTCGATGCACTAAAATCGTCTAAAAAGGGCTTCAGGTTCATTCTGGTGCGTCATGAGCGGGCCAGCGCACCAAAAAGGTCAGCCAAAAGGCCAACATGCACCAAATTGAAGCATCCTTTAACGGTGCAAGTTTGCGCACCGCCCCTTTTCCACGGCGAGCAGGACAGAGATACTGGGGGAGAGAGGGCGCCTTCGCCGCCACCGTCGCTCCCTGATCACGGAAGGCTACACATGCCCAGGCTGGATCGACCACAGGACGTGGTACAACGCTTGCGCGGCCATTGGCGGCGCAGCCTGAGTGAGCCGCTATGGGGGCGCAGCGCCATCCTGGCGCTCAACCGCGTGCTCGACAGCGAGGACGAAGCCCGCCTGCCGCATCGACGCGACACCTGTCTGGGCCCGGAGAGCCTGGCGAACCTCATCGCCACCCTTACCGAGAGCGCCCAGATCGTCAGTCTCGAGAGCGCCCTGCAGCTCCATCACGATCAGTTGCCACGCATTGCCCTCACCATCGACGGTGGCTGGCGCGACGTCGCCACGCGGGTACATCCGCTGCTCGAACGCCTGGCCTTCCCCGCCAGTGTCTTTCTTCCCGACCCGACGGTCCGCCAGCCGTGGATGCCGGACCGCGCGCTTATCGCCGAGGCGCTCTGGCACGACGAGAGCCCCCACGGCCGCGTCGCGACCCGGCTCGCCGAGCTCGGCCTGCCGGGCGCGCCCCGCGGCGGGCAGGACGAGCGCAAGAGCCAGGCCATCGCAGAGTGCCTGCAGGCGCAGCCAGCGGCACAGGCGCCGCGTCTCAAGGAGATCGCCCAGACGCTGTGGCAGGAGGAGCTGGCAGGCAGAGAGAAGATGGAGCCGGCGCTGGATGCTTTCAGCGTGCGCCGACTCGATCAGGCCGGGCTCTTGCGCTTCGGGCAGTTGACCGACGTCGCCGCGCTCGGCGCCAGCGCCGATGCCCGGCGCGCGCTGCAGACCGGGCAGCAGCGGCTATCACGGCTGTGTCGCGAGCCGTTGACTATCCGCGCCTGCACCGACCCCGGCGATATCGAAACGCTCGACCGCTTCACCCGGCTCGATGCCGATGCCCGCTGGTTGACGCGTGCGCCGGGCTGGCTGGAGCCCAGCAGCGACACCCGGCGGCTGCCGCGTTTCGTCATCGGCCAGCCCCTCGCCAACAGTTCGGGAAAACTGTTTGATTGGCTGCTGGGGCATCTGTCCCACTAGGCTTTTCCTGACAATGACGCTGCCTGACAAGAACGCTTCCCGACAAGGGCGCTTCATGACAAGAACGCTGCCTGACAAGGACACTCTCTGAAAAAAGGGCACGTCATGAAAAGCGCGTTTCATGAAGAGCGCGTTTCATGAAGAGCGCTCTCCCGGAAAAGGAGTGCGCTCGGCCCGCCAGCCTCAGGCCGGCATGACCCACAGCTTGGGCCACTGCTGGCGCCAGCCTTTCGCGGCGATACGCTGGTAGAACACCGCCGCATCGCCATGGTGCGGGTTGTGCGACAGCTGCCCCGCCAGCAGCGAGTCGAGCCCCAGCGGGGCACTCAGCCGCAGCGCCCCCGACGCCTCTAGACGCACGCCCACTGCGGTCTCGCGCTCGACCCAGTAGCGCATCGCATCGCTCGCGGAGGCGTAGGGCGCGTGGCCGTGGCGTTGGTGCATGCGCGCCTGGTTCTTGACCGACCAGGGCAGCCCGCTGGCCGCGCGCAGCTGCTCGCTCAGCGCTCGATCGCGTGCCTCACGGGTGTCGTCGGGATCGTGGAAGATCAGATCGATATCGTTGAACGGCGTGCGCTGCGCGTACCCGTGCAGCCGATCCCACACACAGTTGCGCACGAAGCCGGCGGCCAGCCAGGCATCCGGCAGTGCCAGCTCACGCGCCTGCTGGAGGGCGGCCATACGCAGTGGGTCCTGGGCGATCCAGACCAACAGGCGCATGGCAGCGAGGTTCCCCGCCGCCTCGGCGCTCACTCGGGGCTGGCCAGACACAGCCGTACCCGACGGATACGATGGCGCTCGACATCGCGCACCTCGATACGCCAGCGCTCGATATCCACCCGCGCACCGATATAGGGCAGGGTCTCGAGGCGGTCGACCACCAGACCACCCAGGCTGGTGTAATTGCGCCCCAGCGGCAGCGGCTCGGGCAGCTGCTGGTTGACGTCGACCACATCCTCGCTGGCGTCGATCTCGTAGCAATCCTCCGAGACCCGGCGGATCTTGGCCTGAGCGCCCTGGGTCTGCGGGTCCTCCTCGGCAATATCCATGAGGATATCGAACAGGGTGACCACCCCCTCCAGGGTACCGAACTCGTCGACCACGAAGGCGATCAGCGCCCCGCTGCGCTGAAACTGCCGCAGCGCCTCGACCAGGCTGGTGTTTTCGAGCAGCACCAGCGGCTGTTCGACCAGGGTTTCCAGCGCCAGCGGCGCCTGGGTCAGCAGGGTGTCGATCAGACGCTTCTTGTGCACCACGCCGAGCGGTGCGTCGCGCTCGCCGCCCCGAATCGCCACCAGGGTGGCATGGGTACTCTCGCGCAGTTGGGCCTGCTGTACGCTAAACGGCTCGTCCAGATCCACGCAGTCGAGATCGCGACGCAGGGTCATCACCGCGCTGATCGGCTTGTCCGCCATCGACAGCACGCCGCGCACCATGCGCCGCTCGTCGGCACCGAAGACCGCCGTTTCGGCGTCATCGCCCGTGTCGCCCGGGTGCTCGCCGGCGCGCTGCTCCAGGCTCATGTCGCCACCGCTGATCAGCCGCATCACCGCATCCGCGGTGCGGGCCCGACGCGCCCCCAGGCGGGCACCGGCGCGATCTTCGTTACGCCGACGCCACTCGTGCATCAGCTCGATCAGGATCGAGAAGCCGATGGCGCCATACAGATAGCCCTTGGGAATGTGCAGCCCCATGCCCTCGGCCACCAGGCTGAAGCCGATCATCAGCAGAAAACCGAGGCACAGCAGGATCACCGTGGGATGCTCACCGACGAAGCGGGTCAGCGGCTTGCTCGCCAGCAGCATCAGCCCCACCGCGATGATCACCGCGATCATCATGACCATCAGGTGATCGACCATGCCGACCGCGGTGATCACCGAGTCGATCGAAAACACCGCATCGAGCGCCACGATCTGCGCCACCACCACCGAGAAGGCGGCGTAGTGGCCACGATTGCCGCCCTGATGGGCGGTGGCGGCATTGAGGTGGTCGTGAAGCTCGCTGGTGGCCTTGTAGATCAGGAACAGGCCACCGCCGATCAGAATCAGGTCCCGCCCGCTGAAACCGTGCTCGAACAGCCGGAACAGCGGCCGCGTCAGCCCCATCAGCCAGGAGATCGCCGCCAGCAGCACCAGGCGCATGACCAGCGCCAGCGACAGCCCCAGCACACGGGCACGGTCGCGCTGCGCCGGCGGCAGCTTGTCGGCGAGAATCGCGATGAACACCAGGTTGTCGATACCCAGCACGATCTCGATGATCACCAGGGTCAGAAGCCCCGCCCAGGCGGCCGGCTCGAGCATCCAGGAGAATTCGAACCACGCCATCATCGCCGCTCAGCCTCTGTGGTAAAGCGGTTCGATGCAGTTACGCAAGCCGCCCCTGGGGGCCGGCCGGGTCGCCGGCGGCGAACACGCGAGCGGGATCGGGAGTGCGCCGGGAAACACAGCGGCGCGGAGAGAAAAAACGCGGTGGAGCGACGACAACCGTCGTCGTTAGACGTGGACAAGCCAGGTCCCTCGTTGACTATGAAGCGGCCAGTCTAGGACCGGCAGCGGCCAAAGGGAATCCCGTCGTGTGGCGGCATCGGCGGCGATCGCCATCGAAATGTCATCGCCCGCGCGGGAAACTGCCATCAAGACCAACGACTTCCGCTGTCTACACGACGAAAGTAGCCAGTCTCGCGCCCTTGCCTGTACAATGCGCGGCCGACCTTCCTACCCGTGCCCAGGGTCATTCGTCGATCCCGTGTCAAAAGGCGATCGACAGCCAACGTGGGCGCACACATTTATATGGATACCGCCCCATGAGTGACACTGACGCTCGCATCGAGAGCATCCGCAACATTGCCATCATCGCGCACGTCGACCATGGCAAGACCACGCTCGTCGACAAGCTGCTGAGCCAATCCGGCACCCTGGACCGCAAAGCGGAAGGCCAGGAGCGGATCATGGACTCCAACGACCAGGAAAAGGAACGCGGCATCACCATCCTGGCCAAGAACACCGCCATCCAGTGGAACGATGGCAACGGCCGCGACTACCACATCAACATCGTCGACACCCCGGGACACGCCGACTTCGGTGGCGAGGTGGAGCGCGTGATGTCGATGGTCGACTCGGTGCTGCTGCTGGTCGACGCCGTCGACGGCCCCATGCCGCAGACTCGCTTCGTGACCCAGAAGGCGTTCGCCCAGGGCCTCAAGCCGATCGTCGTGGTCAACAAGATCGACCGCCCCGGCGCGCGCCCGGACTGGGTCATCGACCAGATCTTCGATCTGTTCGACAACCTCGGCGCCAGCGATGACCAGCTCGACTTCCCGATCATCTACTGCTCGGCGCTCAACGGCATCGCCGGCATGGAGCCGGACCAGCTGGCCGACGACATGACACCGATGTTCCAGTCGATCGTCGATATCGTCGAGCCGCCCAAGGTCGAACTCGACGGCCCCTTCCAGATGCAGATCTCGGCGCTCGACTACAACAGCTACGTCGGCGTCATCGGTCTCGGCCGTATCAAGCGCGGCAGCGTCCAGCCCAACCAGCAGATCACCGTGATCACCAAGGAGGGCAACACCCGCCGTGGCAAGATCGGCCAGGTGATGACCCACATGGGCCTGGAGCGGGTGCAGACCCAGCAGGCCACCGCCGGTGACATCGTCTGCATCACCGGGATCGAGGATCTGGCGATCTCCGACACCCTGTGCGACGTCGCCGCGGTCGAGGCGCTGCCGGCCCTGACCGTCGACGAACCCACCGTCTCGATGACCTTCCAGGTCAACGACTCGCCGTTCGCCGGCAAGGACGGCAAGTTCGTCACCAGCCGCAACATCAAGGAGCGCCTGGACCAGGAGCTGATCCACAACGTGGCGCTGCGCGTCGAGCAGGGCGACAGCCCGGAGAAGTTCAAGGTCTCCGGCCGCGGCGAACTGCACCTCTCGGTCCTGATCGAGACCATGCGGCGTGAAGGCTTCGAGATGGCCGTGGGCCGCCCCGAGGTGATCATCCGCGAGATCGACGGCGTCAAGCAGGAGCCGTACGAAGAGGTGATCATCGACTGCGAAGAGCAGCACCAGGGTGCGGTGATGGAAGAGCTCGGCTACCGCAAGGGCGAGCTCTCCAACATGAACCCGGACGGCAAGGGCCGCGTGCGCCTGGACTTCATCATCCCCGCCCGCGGGCTGATCGGTTTCCGTGGCCAGTTCCTGACCCTGACCTCCGGCACCGGCATCCTGACCAGCCGCTTCGACCACTACGGCCCGCTCAAGCCCGACGCCATGATCAAGCGCCGCAACGGCGTGCTGGTGTCGATGGTTTCCGGCAAGGCGCTGGCCTATGCGCTCTACGCCCTGCAGGAGCGCGGCAAGCTGATCGTCGAGCACGGCACCGAGGTCTACGAAGGCATGCTGATCGGCATCAACAACCGTGCCGAAGACATGGTGGTCAACCCGACCAAGGCCAAGAAGCTCGACAACATGCGTGCCTCCGGCAACGACGAGAACATCGTCCTGACCCCGCCGGTGCGCTTCTCGCTGGAACAGGCGATCGAGTTCCTGGACGACGACGAGCTGGTGGAAGTCACTCCCAACTTCATTCGTCTGCGCAAGAAGTACCTGACCGAGAACGAGCGTAAGCGCGCGAAGAAGAATTGAGGAAAGGCTGATACACGATTCGAAATCGGATTAAGATGGGCGGCACTCGCACCCATCGGCGTCGCGGCGGCAGGCTCTGGCCTGCCCTCCCGCGGCGGCGATGCCCCTGCGAGTTGCCGCCTTCTTGCGTTTGAGCGACCAAGAAAGCGGCAAGCGCCAACCCGACATCTCACCTCAAAAGCGACAGGAAGCATGACAGAAGCACGCTAGTCAGGCTCTCAAGACAGATACTTGAGACAAGCTCTCGAGACAGACACTCGAGCCCAGGACGCTAGCCCAAGACAACGCACATCCAGTACGCCAGCAACAACACAACATCAACAAAGCTGCAGGGGAGACGCCGATGACTCCGATCATCGATGTCCGCAACATCAAGAAGTCGTTCGGCGGCCTGACGGTCATCGACGACTGCTCAATCCAGGTCGCCCGCGGCTCGATCACCGGCATGATCGGCCCCAACGGCGCCGGCAAGTCGACGCTGTTCAACATCATCGCCGGCAGCCTCATGCCCGATAGCGGCGAGGTCCTGCTCGACGGCGAGCCGATCACCCATCTCACCGCCAATCATCGCTTCCACAAGGGGCTGCTGCGCACCTTTCAGATCGCCCACGAGTTCAGCCACCTGAGCGCGCTGGAGAACCTGATGATGGTGCCGCCCGGGCAGGAGGGGGAGAACCTCTTCAGCACCTGGTTCAAGCCGGGCGAGGTCCGCCGCCAGGAAGCCGAGACCCGCCGCCGCGCGCTCGAGGTACTCGACTTCGTCGGCCTCGCCCACGTGCGCAACGAGCTGGCCGGCAACCTCTCCGGCGGGCAGAAGAAGCTGCTCGAGCTGGGCCGCACCATGATGACCGACGCCCGCGTGGTGCTGCTCGACGAGATCGCCGCCGGGGTCAATCGCACCCTGCTGGGTGATCTCATGGGCAACATCGAACGCCTCAACCAGGAACTCGGCTACACCTTCCTGGTGATCGAGCACGACATGGACATGATCGCGCGGCTGTGTGATCCAGTGATCGTGCTCGCCCAGGGCCAGGTGATGATGGAAGGCCCGATCGCGCAGATCCAGAACGACCCGGCGGTCATCGAAGCCTATTTCGGGGCCGCCACGGCCTAGGCTGCACGGCCGGCGTACCGGGCAGCCCCGTGCGCCACTCGCCTCAATAACAAACGAGCTCACCATGCCACTACTCGAAGCGATCGACGTTCATGGCGGCTACGGCGGCATGAATATTCTCAACGGCGTCGACATGGCGATCGAAGCCGACGAGATCGGGGTCATCGTCGGCCCCAACGGCGCCGGCAAGTCGACCATGCTCAAGGCCGTGTTCGGCCTTCTCACCATCACCGGCGGCGAGATTCGCCTGCGCGGCGAGCCCATCACCAACCTGGCACCGCACAAGCTGGTGGAGCGCGGGATGGGCTTCGTACCCCAGGAGAAGAACATCTTCCCCAGCCTCTCGGTGGCGGAAAACCTGGAGATGGGCGCCTTTCTCAAGCCGGGCACAGTGTCGCGGCTCAAGCGCCAGATCTACGACATCTTCCCGCCGCTCTATGACAAGCGCCACCAGCCCGCGGGCGAACTCTCCGGCGGCCAGCGCCAGATGGTGGCGATGGGCCGGGCGCTGATGAACGAACCCAGCGTGCTACTGCTCGACGAGCCAACCGCCGGTCTCTCGCCGCGCTACATGAACGAGATCTTCGAGCAGGTGAAGCGCATCAGCGCCACCGGGGTCGGGGTGCTGATGGTGGAACAGAACGCCAAGCAGGCACTCCGTATCGCCCATCGGGGTTTCGTGCTCGCCGCCGGACAGAACCGCTTCACCGACAGCGGCGAAGCCCTGCTCGCCGACCCGCAGGTGGCCAAGAGTTTCCTCGGCGGTTGAGAGCGCCGCTGCCATGCCGACAGGACAAGAGATTTCGCCGTGAATGAGCTGATCTACTTCTTCAACTATGTGGTGGTGGCCGGGAGCGTGACCGGCTGCATCTACGCCATGGGTGCGATCGGGGTGACGCTGATCTACAGCATCCTGCGTTTCGCCCACTTCGCCCACGCCGACATGATGACCCTGGGCGCCTTCGTGGTGCTGCTGTTGACCCTGGCCTTTCCCCACGCCGGCGACGCCCTGGGGCTGCCCACCGCGATCGTGATGCTGCCGCTGGCGATGATCTTCACGTCGCTGGTGGCGGTGGGCATCGACCGCGTCTTCTACCAGCCGCTGCGCGCCCACGGGGTCAAGCCGATCGTGATGGTGATCGCCTCGCTGGGTGTCACGCTGATGCTGCAGGGGCTGATCCGGCTGTTCTCCGGCACCGGCGCGGAGAGCCTCTACGTCGAGGCGCGCAAGGCGATCTTCCGCATCGAGCTGCCCGGCGTGACGCGCCCGATCATCATCACCGAACCGCAGGTGATCCTGTTCGTGGTCACCCTGGTGGCGGTGATCGGGCTGCACCTGTTCCTGACCCGGGCACGCCTGGGCAAAGCGATGCGCGCGATGTCGGACAACCCCGACCTGGCCCGCGCCTCGGGCATCAACACCAAGCTGATCATCACCCTGACCTGGGTGATCGCCGGCTCGCTGGCGACCCTGGCGGGGACGCTGCTGTCGCTGGATGTCGCCTTCAAGCCCGACCTGAGCTTCTTCCTGCTGCTGCCGATCTTCGCCGCGGCGATCGTCGGTGGCGTCGGCCACCCCTATGGCGCCATCGCCGGCGGCTTCCTGGTCGGCTTCGCCGAGACCCTGGCGGTGTTCAACTGGTCGGTGCTGCTGCGCCCGCTGCGCGATAGCCTGCCGAGCTGGCTGGAGCTGCCCAACAACCTGGCGCTGGTGGGCACCGAGTACAAGATCGTGGTGCCCTTCTTCATTCTGATCGCGGTGCTGGTGTGGCGCCCGACCGGCCTGTTCAAAGGGAAGGTGATCTGATGAACCCGACCTCGCAACATACCCCGTCTCAGCGCCCCTTCCCCCGCCGTGAAATCCTGCTGTTCGGCGGCCTGGCGCTGGTCGTGCTCGCCGTCTTCGCCAGCATGGGGCCGGCCTACGCCACGCGCATGATGGTAGAGGCCGCCTGCTACGCCATCCTGGCCCTCGGCCTGACCATCCAGTGGGGCTACGCCGGCCAGTTCAACGCCGGCATCATGGGCTTCGTCGCCCTCGGCGGCTTCTCCGCCACCTTCTTCAGCATTCCGGTCAACCACGCCTTCTGGGCCAGCGATCTACCGGGCCGGCTGGGCTGGGTGCTGCTGGCGATCGTCGCCGCGGTCGCGCTGGTCTTCGCCGTCAGCCGCATCGATCGGCTCGGCGTGCCGCGCTGGCTGCGCACTCTGGTCACCGTGCTCGTCGCACTGGTCGCCTATCTGGTGGTGATCAGCTGGCTGCGCAGTGTCACCGGCGATATCGAGTCCCAGGTCGACTTCATCGGCGGCCTGGGGCTACCGGTATGGCTCGGGTGGATCGTCGGCGGCGTGCTCGCCGGGGGCATCGGCTACTTGATCGGGCATATCTGCCTGGGGCTGCGCAGCGACTATCTGGTCATCGCCACCCTGGGCATCGCCGAGATCATCAAGGCGTTTCTCAAGAACTCCGACTGGCTGACCCGCGGCACCGCCACCATCTCACCGCTGCCGTGGCCGGTGCCCGACCCCGGCGAGGTCGGCTTCGTCACCGCCCGCGCGCTCTACTTCTGTGTGACCGCGGTGCTGATCGCGGTGATCTTCTTCCTGCTCCACCGCGCCTACCACGCGCCCTGGGGGCGCATGATCCGCGCCATCCGCGACAATGAAGTCTCCGCCGCGGCGATGGGCAAGTCGATCAACCGCCGGCGCCAGGAGATCTTCGTCTTCGGCTGTATCCTGATGGGCCTGGGCGGCGCGGTGCTGACCAGTTTCACCGGCATCTTCGATCCCCAGGGCTACCTGCCGCTCAACCACACCTTCCTGGTGCTGGTGATGGTGATTCTGGGCGGGCCGGGCAACAACCTGGGCACGCTGTTCGGCGCGGTGCTGGTCTACGTGATCTGGATCATGTCCGGCCCGCTGGCGCTGGCGTTGATGCACCTGGTGACGGCCCTGGGCGGCGACTGGTTCGGCTGGCAGCCGGGCAACCTCGACAGCCGCGCGCTGCAGGCGCGGGTCTTCGTGATCGGGCTGCTGATCCTGATGGTGCTACGCTTCGCCCCGCGCGGCATGATCCCGGAGCGAATCGCCCAGCACGACTGATGCTCACTGCGGTGGGCGACCCACGAAAAACCCCGAGCCGGCAGCCGCCGACTCGGGGTTTTTACTATCTCGATTTTTTCCTACCTCGGGTGGCGCCGGCGCGATGACTCGCTGACCGGCTCCTGGGTGACGCTATTTATTCACCAACCGGCCCCTTGGTGACGAATTTGCCATTCTCCACCGCCATCTCGACCACCACGCCCGGCACGTCGCCGTTCTTGTCGAACTCGGCGTCGCCAGAGGCGCCTTCATAGTCGACATCCTGACCGGCGTCGATCAGCTTCTTGGCCTTCGCCCACTCGCCCGGCAGGATCTTCTCGCCCGGTGCACCGGCGACTTCGCGCAGCGCCTTGGAGAGCCCTTCGCGATCGGCACTGCCGTTCTTCTCGATCGCCATGGCGAGCAGGAAGGCGGCGTCATAGGACTGGGCAGCGAAGACTGCGGTGGGGTCGATCCCCGCCTTGTCCGCCAGCTTGGCGAAGGTCTCGGTGCCCGGCGACTGCGGCGAACCGGGGCGAGTGGCGATCATCCCTTCGAGCACGTCGGCGCCGACCGCGTCCACCAGCGAGTTGCCGACCATGCCATCGCCGCCCGCGAACTGGGTGAAGGCACCGCTCTCGTAAGCCTGACGCAGGATCGTCTGGCCCGAGGTATCGGCATAGGCGAGCACTACCAGGGTCGGTGCGCCGCTGGCCGCGAGCTGCCCGATCTCGGAGCGATAGTCGGCACGGTTGTCTTCGTGCGCCAGGTTGGCGGCGACGGTGCCTCCCTCGGCTTCGAAGGTCTTGGTGAAGGAGCCATCGAGCCCCTGGCCGTAGTCGTTGTTGACGTAAGTCACGGCGACATCGTCGATCCCCTTGGAGAGCAGCAGCTTGGCCAGCTGTTCACCCTGGAAGGCATCGGAAGGCACGGTACGGAAGACCAGATCGTTGTCGGCGAGATCGGTCACCGCCGGTGCGGTGGAGGCCGGAGAGACCATCACCACCCCACCCGGAATCGCTGCGTTGTTGGCCGCGGCGATGGTCGCCCCGGTGCACAGCGCGCCGACGATCGCAGTCACCTTCTCGCTGTTGACCAGGCGGTCGGCCGCGTTGGACGCCGCAGCGGCATCCGAACAGGTCGTATCGCCGGAAGGCATTACCATCTTCTCGCCGTCGAGCAGCCCGCCCTGCTCATTGACCTCGGCCACCGCCAGCTTGGCACCATCGAAGATCGGCGGTGTCAGACTCTCGATACCGCCGGTGAAGCCGCCGAGAAAACCGACCTTGACGTCCGCCTGCGCCGCGACGCTGCACACCGAGGCCGCCGCGACCGCCAGTGCCATGACTGTCTTTTTCATCGTTGTTGTCACTCATTGTTGGGTTACGAAAGACTCGTTAACTGTGCTGCCGGCGCGGGCAAAAGACAAGCGTTGCCCCCACTCGTGGCGTGCGTCTTTCGGCGGGGTCGGCACGCGGCAGAGGTGGGCAAAGCACGCTACGCTAGGAGCACATGAACCCCTTCGACAAGGAGAGACGCATGCACAAGCATGTCGAGTGGGACGCCCCAGGCGGCGCCAGTGTCGATGCCCACTACGCCAAGGATGAACAGCACCGGGTCGAGCCGCAGCCCGGGATGATCCTTACCGCGCGCTACCACGGTGCCACCGCACGCATTCAGGTCGAGGCCTACAAGGATGGCGTCAGTATCGGCAAGGTCGCCGCCCTGATCGGTGACGGCGGCGAGCGCCACGACAGCCTCGGCGATCTCAGCCTGGGCGACATGGTGCGCCTGCCCGACGACAAGCGCGCCTTCCAATCCCCCCGGGACGAAGACGACTGACACGACACGCGGCGGCTCCGGGCCGCCGCGCTGCTGGGAAGCGTCTCCCCGACGCTTCCTGCTGGCTCAAGATCACTCCCCTCTGACTCGAGACCGCGCACCACCGACTCAAGCCCCCTCCTCATGCCCCGGCTGCATGCCCTCGGCCAGCCCCATCACCCACTCGCGTACAGCGCGAATGGCAGGCTCGTCCCGTCGTGCCGGCGGATAGACCAGATGGAACGGCTCTCCCGGCAGCTCGGGGCCGAACGGTATCACCAGACGGCCATCGGCCAGCTCATCGGCGATCAGCGTGCGACTCATCAGGGCAATGCCCTGGCCACCCAGGGCAGCGGCGATGGTATGGGTTTCATCCGAGAACACCAGCCCCTGGCCGACTTCCAGTGCGGGAACGCGAGCCAGCGCCTGCCAGGCGCCCCAACTGAGCAGTGCGCCCTTGTGATTGGGCGGCTCATAGTGGATCAGCGTGGTGTGATGCAAATCCGCGTGGGTGCGCACCCCCAGACTCGGGCTGCAGGCGGGGACGAAAGTGTTGTCGAACAGCTTCTCGGCCTCTAGCCCCGGCCAGCTCCCGGCGCCGTAGCGAATCGCCATATCCGCCGCGATGCCGTCCAGCGCCACCAGATGGTGGGAGATCTGCAGATTGAGGTTGAGCGTCGGATGGGCTTCGCGCAGCTCACTCACCCGCGGCAACAGCCAGCGCGCCGCCACCGCCGGAATGGTCGAGAGCGTGACGCTGAGAAGCTCAGGTTCCGGGCGTAGACGGGCGATCGTGGCCGCCAGGGTATCGAAGGCTTCGCTGGCAGCGGCGAGCAACTCCCGCCCCTGCGCGGTGAGCTGCAGCTGCCGCGGCTGACGAATGAATAGCGTGATGCCGAGCTGCGCCTCCAACTGGCGAATCTGGTGGCTGATCGCGGTGGGCGTCACCGACAGCTCCGCAGCGGCGCGTTTGGCGCTGAGATGGCGCGCCGCCGCCTCGAAAGCGCGCAGCGCAGAGAGCGAGGGCAGTTTGCGAGGGCTCATGGCACGACCCTATGGATGAATTTTATTTTCCCATTATGGCAAGAAATGGTCGTTTGTCGCTGCGTTAGCGCTGATGTTCCATAGCCATGACGCCAACCACGGCTGAGGCAGGCTCATGCCTAATCCAGCCAAACGAACCTGGGCCAGCCAAAAGCGTCTGGTCCACCCAGCGACTCAGGAGAAACGCCATGACCCGCCTGCTCCATCTCGATGCCAGCCCGCGCCCGGGCCGCTCCGGCACCCACGAACATGGCTCCCTGAGCCGCCGCCTGACACATCACTTCGTCGAACAGTGGAAGGCCCGCCGGCCTGAAGATACGGTGACCCGCCGCGACCTGGGCGCCCAGCCGCCGAGCTATCTCGATGAAGCCTGGATCGCAGCAGCCTTTACCCCGCTGGAGAGCCGTACGCTGGCGATGCACCAGGCGCTCGCCGAGAGCGATCGACTAGTGGACGAAGTGATCGGGGCCGATGTGCTGATCCTGGGCATACCGCTCTACAACTACAGCTACCCGGCACCGTTCAAGGCGTGGATCGATCAGATCGTACGCCTGGGTCGCACGATCGACTTCGACCCCAGCAACCTGGAACACCCGGTAGGCCCGCTGCTCAATGACCGGCCGCGCCAGGCGGTGATCCTCTCCTCCCGTGGCGGCCACGGGCTGGGCACCGGCGGCGCGATGGCACACATGAACCATCTGGAAGCCAGCGTGCGCACGGCCCTGGAACTGATCGGGATCGAACACTTCCACGAGATCGCCATCGAGCATCAGGAGACGGGCGGCGACTACCTGCAAGGCTCCATCCGCGAGGCGCTGATGCAGGTAGAAACACTGGTGGAACGCCTGCAGACGATAGAGGAACCCTGCCCCGCCTGAGTGCGACATTGGATAAGAATTCAGACTTCGCTGATCGCACAACAGCAACACACGGATCGTGATGTCGCACTTGGCGCGATAGCCTTCGTCGACATCACGCCAAGCGCTACAGAGTTCACACGATCAGGTCTTCATCCTTCCAGAGGCGGAACCCGCCATCGAAGGCGAGAGCGTTGTCGCCGCGCCGGCATTTCGGTGGGAGTGTGTCGAGCTTTTCAACATTTCCGCCACCGATGACGATGTAGTCGGGCTCCAGTGCCGCGGAGAGACGCTCGACGACATCGAACACGCGCTTGCGCCATTTCTTGTTGCCCTTCTTTTTGCGATACGCCTCGGCGACATAGTGCTCGTAGCTTTTGCCCTTGCGATAGGGCAGGTGGGCAACCTCCATCGGCTGGGCGACATTCTCGACGATCATCGCCGCACCAAGCCCGGTGCCGAGACCGAGAAACAGCATGCGTCCGCCCTGATAGGAGCCGAGGGCCTGCATCAGCGCATCGTTGACGATCCGCACCGGGCATCCGAAGGCGGATGCGTAATCGAAACCGACCCATCCTTCGCCGAGATTGGCAGGATCATGAAGCGGCTTGTCATGGACAACCGTTCCCGGGTAACCCATGGCGACCACGTCATATTTCATGCCCTTGGCCATCTCTTTGACGGCGGCGACCATATCGCCCCCACCCATCGACTTGCCGCTGTCGGCCTTCTTTTTCCCGCCGCCGGCGCTGGAGCGGATCTTCACATGGCTGCCACCGATATCGATGGCAAGGACGACAAGGTCCGCGCCCTTGGAATTGCGTTTGCTCATCATGGTTTCCTCGGCCTCAGGCAGGATCGAGCCAACCGCCGGACAGGGCGAGGTCCTGCATGTCGTCAGGTCCTCAGGTGCCGGGCTTGTACTGCGGTGGCGCAGACGTATCGTCCAGGATCGGCTCGACGATCTTCCACGCGAGTTCGGCGGCATACTGACGGGCGAATAGCTGGCGGTCACCGGCCATGGCGTCGCCGATCAGACGTTCATCATGCGCCATTTCTCCATGTCCGTCTTCTCCCCCCATCATCGAACAACGCGCCCGGGGGCTGCTTGAAGCGCACCACGACTTCCGTTGAATGGGTGGAGAGATTGGGCAAGTCTCGAGCGCAAATACTCAAGACGAGAACGCGGGCGCTATCCGAGATCTTCGTTAGATGCCAAATAGTCCACAAGGTGGTGCCAAATTCGGCGCGACGCGACAGCGCTACGCCCATTTCGCCCCGGACCACCTCGACGACGCATTGAGACTCAACCCAGTACAGGCGTTGACACTGGGTTGACACCAAACGAAAAAAGCCACCCGAAGGTGACTTTTCTCAATGCCTAGGCCCCTGTTTTCACGGGCCTTGTTGGTGCCGGTGAGTGGATTCGAACCACCGACCTACGCATTACGAATGCAAGCAGGCACCCGCGCCACACGTGGGCTACAGCGATGCGGGCCAGTAAAACCGGGGCCTGAGAGATAACCTGACGAGTCGCGGAGGGTCACATTTTGGCACACCGACTGTACCAAAAATGCACCAAGGAACGGCGGGCAGCGCCGCCGAAAGCGTGAAGCGCACGCCCACATCCCCACGCCGCCGCCGGTGCTCGTTCAAAACGCATCAAATCGCATCAAAAAACCACCCCTTATAACCGCCGCGCAGCCCAGCAGTAGCGCGGCCTGGGGCCGCCTGCAACACTGCAATAAAACCGACCCATTTAGCGCGCAGGCGGGGCGGGGAGTCGACGGCGCGCCGAGGGGGAGAAAGGGGGGCGGCAGGGGGCCAGCGGCGGCGCGTGAGGCGTGCGCGGGATGAGCGCGACCCGGTGACCGTCGAGCGACGGCGAGGCGTAGGCGAGCGCGTTGGGTGCGTAGCGTCGACAAATGCGGATGCTAAAGCTAATGCGTATCAACAGCGATACACGGCATGCGCGTAAAAAAGCCGCCCAAGTGGGCGGCTCGATCGGCACGGCGTCAGACAAGCGGCGGTGATTCCTGCGCCGCGGAGCCAAGCTCATACGGCCGGAACTTCACCACCTCTTGCCCCAGGATGTCGTTGATCCCGAGGAACACGGCCTGCAGTGGTTCCAGCTCGTTGGTGACGAACACCCGCGCCGCTTTCTCGACGTCGCCGAACCCACCAACGTTGCTCGGCATCACGCCCATGAGCTGTGGCGGTACACGGTGCCCGGCCAGCGTGTCGTCGCGTGTCACGTTCTTGATCCCGGCGAAATCGTCCTTGGCCGCTACCTCGCTGATCGGGATCAGCTGCACCCCGTCCTTCTTGCCACCCGGTGTATACAGAAACAGGTTGCGGAAATTGCCCGGGCCCTTCGACGACTTCAGCGCCTCGCGCATCCCATCGATGTCTTCCTGATTCATCGCCTCGTCGGTGACGTTGAGGATGAACCCCGCGTGGCTACCATTGAGGTAATACTTGCGGCGAAAAAGGGTGGCGTTTTCATTGAGCAGAATCGACTGCATCGCACCCAGGTAGTCAGGCACCCCGTAGAGTTCCTGATTAATGTCAGGCTCCATAAGGTGGATGATCGAGTCGCGCTCGAATTCCACCGGCTGGCGCCAGTCGCACGTCCACCAATACTGCCCGGGTTCGATGCCCCGCCGAACGTACCGCGCCTGCGCCGGACGGAGTTCCAGCAGCCGGCCCAGACGCCCGAACACCTGCTCGGGGTAGGCGTTGCCAAAAACCAGGTAATCGGTCACCAGCGAGCGGAACGCCTGCCGGCTCAGCAACGGGTGAGGGATGAACGACCGCGACAAAATATTGCGCTTTACCTGCAAGCTGCTGCCATGGTGTGCCGTCGCTCGATAGGTCCGTGCCAGCGCGGGCAAGTCGACCGGCGGCTCATACCAGCGCGAGCCGAACATCCAGCAGCCGGTGTACAGAAAATCCTGCATATCGATGACCGGCACCGGGTCGCCGAAGGTGAACGACTCCGCGCGGGCTGGGGCCGGGGACGGCGCAGATAGCGTCGCCGGCAATCGGAGGCGGGGCTTGTCCGCTGTCGCTGTCATCCGTAGATCTCCATGATCGAGCCGCCGCGCTCGCCAGCGGCAAGAACGTCGATCGGCTCATTGCTGAGGGCATGCATCGTGGCCCACGCAAGGTCTGCGTGGCCGGTGGTGGCGTTACGGCCACCGGAGTAGGTGAACTGGCGACCGCTGGCCGTCAGCTCGCGCCGGATCGCCGAGAAAGATTGCGCGACGATCACGTCGCGGGCGTCGAACTCGAGCCGGCCGTGACTGATGATGTGCTGCGCCTGGCGAACCAAGGCGGCTTTGCTGTCGGGGGTGTAGCGGTGACGGGTGACGCGCGGGAACCAGCGCGCGACGAGCTGCGCGACCGCCTCGCCCATGCCGTTGGTGTCGATGCCGATGTGCTGGACGTTGTAGCGGCTGGCGACCGTTTTGATGAACTCGGCCTGGGCCTCGTAGTCGTGGCCTTTGATGCGGTGCTGCTCGAGGATGCGGTGACGGTCGTTGCGGTTCTTCGCCGGGGCCAGCACGACCAGCCCCGCGCCGTCGCTGCCCTCGCCGTCGCCCGCCGGGTCGTAGCCGATCCACACCGGCGCCTGGCCGAAGGGCCGCGCCGCAAACGGTTTCCAGTCGCGCCACAGATCCCAGCTATCAACCATGCACCGCTGCATGGTCATCATCGGGAACGCCGACTGGCTGTCGTCGACGAACTCGCACATCAGCAGATTGGCGAACTCGTCGTCGCTGTACTCCAATCGCTGCTGATCGATGTCGATGAGGTCATACCCCTGGGCGGCTGCATCCTCGATCGTCACGATCTGGCGCCACTGCCCATCGGCGCAGCGAGCACCGCCGGCAAGCGCCGAATGGCTCACGTCGATCTCGACGCGATTGGCTTTTGCCCGGTTCTTGTTGAATCGCGCGCCGGTCCAGAACGGATACGCCTCATGAGCCACGGATGACGGGGTGCTGAAATAAGTCTGAGTCCAGCGCTTTTGCATCGCCATGCCGGACGTGACTTTGCGGAACTGCTCGAAACCGTTGATCCAGAAATATTCGTCGAGGTAGGTGTCGCCGTGGTAGCCCTGGGCCGTCTTGGCATTGGTGCCGAGAAAATGCAGCTCGGCGCCGTTGGCCAAGACGATGGGGTCGCCCTTCAGCTCGACGCCGGTAGTCTCTTTCACGAACTGCACGATGTAGTTTCGGAAGATGTGCGCCTGAGCCTTACTCGCGCTCATGAATATCTTGTTCTTGCCTGTTTCGACAGCGCTAGCGATGGCCTCGCGCGCGAAAAACCAGGTCGCCCCGATTTGACGCGACTTGAGCACGTTGCGTATCCGCTCGTGCTGACCGGCCCGGTACCAATGTCGCTGGTGGAGATATAGCGAGGCTTCGAACGCCTCGACGATCTGAATCACGCCCTCTTCGCCGACGTCGTTCCGTTTGGGCTTGCGCTTCTCGCCAGCGTTGCGCCGCTCGATATTCGGGTTGAGGTCCGATTCGCTGCCGCCCGCCTCGTACCGATGCACCCGGGCCAAGCGCTCGATCTGTCGGCCGAGCAGGTCGATTTCCTTGAAATCCCGCCCTTCCTTGGCGTCTTTGGTGATCAGTTGAACCATGCGCGCCTCGAGCGCGCCCTCGACCCGCTGCGTCGGGCTGGCATCGTCCCATTTCTCGCGCTGTTTCCAGCTCTGAATCGTGGCGCGGGGCTGATCGAGAAATTCGGCGATACGCGAGATGCGCCACCCCATCCAGTAGAGGTGGCGAGCGCTAACGCGGTTACCGTCGACGATATCGAGCGTAGCGTCGATGGCGGCGGGCGAGTCGTGGGCGGGTGTCGTCGGTGTTTTCATGCGGCCAGCGTACCGGCGCGCCGAGCGCCATTATCTGGCGGCGACTTGTTCTCAGCCGTTCTACAACGCGGATTCGTTGAGAGTCCCCGCCGGGACGCGGAACCTGACGCCCATACAGTAGTCAGCCCGCCCGCTCCCCGGAGACCGCCCCATGCCGAAATGGCACCGCATCGCCACCGAAGGCGCCACCACCGACGGCCGCAAGATCGATGCCGTCTGGCTCGAACAAATGGCCGCCAATTTCAATCCCGATATCTACGGCTGCCGAATCAATCTCGAGCACATCAAGGGCGTATTGCCGGATAGCCCGTTCAAAAGCTACGGGGACGTAACCGCGCTCAAGGCCGAGAAGAACGCCGCCGGGAAACTGCAACTCCTCGCCGAGATCGATCCGACCGACGAGCTGAAGGCGCTGAATGAAAAGCGCCAGAAGGTTTACACCAGCATGGAAGTCGACCCCGAGTTCGCCGATACCGGCGAGGCGTACCTGGTCGGCCTGGCTGTCACCGACTCCCCCGCATCCCTCGGAACGTCGATGCTCCAATTCGCGGCAGGCGCGGGTGACGAATCACCGCTGCGAGATCGAAAACAGCGGCCCGAAAACCTGTTCTCGGTCGCCGTGGAAACGGAGTTCGATTTCTCCGAAGAGCCCCCGAAAGGCCCCTCGCTGGCTGAGAAATTCCGCTCACTGTTCGCCAAGCACGACGCCAAGACAGAGGCCGGGTTCGCCGCATTCCGCACCGACCTCGAGGAAACGCTCGGCATGTTCATGCAGCGCCACCAAGAGCTGGCCGCCGACCTCGCCGCGCGCCCCACCGCTGCCGCATTCAGCGAGCTGAAGACGGCGCACGACGATCTGCAAACCCGGTTCGACGCGCTCTATACCCAGCTCGACACCACCCCCCGACACCAACGCCGCCAAGAGTCCACCGGCGGTAACGACTCCATCGAAACGGACTGCTGAGAGAGACCATGCGCAACGAAACCCGAAAGCTACTCAACGCCTACGCCGCGCGGCTCGCTCAGCTCAACGGTGTGGAGAACGCATTCTCGACGTTCGAGGTCGAACCGTCGGTGCAGCAGACCCTCGAGACCAAGATTCAGGAATCCAGCGACTTCCTGAACCGCATCAACATGACCGGTGTGCGCGACCTCAAAGCCGAAAAACTCGGCCTCGGCATCAGCGGCACCATCGCCGGTCGCACGGATACGGATGTGCGCGATCGCAATCCGATCGACCCGACCAGTCTCGAGGCACACGACTACGAATGTCTGTCGACGGAGTTCGACACGTTCCTGAAATGGAGCAAGCTCGACGCCTGGGCGCGGCATCCCGATTTTCAAGCGCGCGTGCGCGACGCCATCATCCGTCAGCAGGCACTCGACCGGATCATGATCGGTTTCAATGGCAAGACTGCCGCGAAACAAACCGACCGCGTAGCTAACCCGATGCTCGAGGACGTCAACATCGGTTGGCTGCAGCAGTACCGCAACAACGCCGCCGCCCGCGTGATCAACGGTGTGAAGATCGGTAAGGGCCAAGAGTTCCAGAATATCGACGCCCTGGTCTATGAGGCGGTGAGTTCACTGGTCGAACCGTGGTACCGCGATAACACCGACCTTGTCGCCATCGTCGGCCGCTCGCTGATGACCGAGAAGTATCTGCCGAAGATCAACGAATGGGAGCAGCCCACGGAAGCGCGCGCCCTTGACCTGATCATGGCGGCCAAGCGCATGGGTGGGCAGACCGCGATGCAGGTGCCGTTCATGCCGGAGAACGCGATCTTCATCACGTCGACCGACAACCTGTCGATCTACTGGCAAGAGGGCTCACGTCGTCGCCATCTGATCGACAAGCCGGAGCGCAAGCGCGTCGTCAACTACGAATCCAGCAACGACGCTTACGTTATCGAAGACTACGGTTTCGGCTGTCTGATCGAGGGAATCACCTTCGAAGACGCCGAGGAAACAGCCGACGAAGCCACCGCCGGAGCCTGATCATGGTCAGCTCGATCCGTAAGCACTTCGAGCGCGTATCGGCCGCCCAAGCGGCGGCCGATGCGGGCGAGGCACCGATGCAGGGCGCCGAGTATGAGCTGAAGATGGCGCAGTATTTCGAGGACTATCGCCGGCTGAAATCGATCCAGTCCGTCGAGCGCAAGATCGAGGTCAAGCGCGAGATCCTGCCGAATTACGCCGAGTACGTCGCCGGCGTGCTCGAGACCGGCCAGGGTGCGCAGGATGAAGTCATCATGCGCGTCATGCTGTGGCGTATCGACGTCGGCGACATCGCTGGCGCGCTCGACATCGCCCGCTACGCGATCAAGCACAAGCTCGACCCCGGCGAGGAATTCCAGCGCTCAACGGCGGCGATTCTCGTCGAAGAATCGTCCGACCAGGCGCTCGCCCTGGCAGACGATGATGATTCGCTGTTGGATGCGCTGCGGGAGATCGACACCCTCACCCAGGGCGCGGACATGCACGACCCGATCCGCGCCAAACTGCACAAAGCGCTGGGCAACGGGCACCGCGCCCGCGGCGAGCTGCCCGAGGCCATCGCCAAATACCAGCGCGCGCGGGAACTGAATGAGCGAGTCGGCGTGAAGAAAGACATCGAACGCCTGGAACGCGAACTCAAGAACGCCCCGCCGGCGACCGAGCCCGAGACCGACAGCGCCACCACCGCCGAGCCGCAACCCAGCACCAGCCAGGCGCCTGACGCCACCGGCTGACACCGAGTCGACCGCCGACGCCAGGGGGCACGGTGGTAACGGAAAGCCAAGGCTCTCCCGAAACCGCCGTCCACCCCCTGATTTAGATTTAGAGGTGCGCTATGTCCAGCTTCGTCGCCGCCGGCAACGCCAGCGCCACCCCGGCGGACCCGATACCCAACGCCACGTTTTACCCCGACATAGACCCGGCCGCCTTCCGCGATGCCCACCGCATCGACGGCACGGTCACGCCCCAGCGCCTGGCCAACGTACTGCTGACCGCGATCGCCGCGACCAACCGCGTGTTGCGCGCCTGGCAGGCCCAGCAGGTCGAGGCCGGCTATCCGGTCATCGACGCGGTGCCGGCGCCGGACTGGCAGCCGGCGGGCATCTACCCGGCGCTATATCAGCGCGCGGTATTCGCCGAGGCCCACGCGCAGTTGCTCGAGCGCTACCGCGACTATGACGCCACCGCCGCGACCCGGGACCGCGGCGACCTGCACGACGAGACCGCCGACACCTACCGGCGCGACGCGCGCTGGGCAGTGAGCCAGATTTGCGGCCGCCCCAATGTGACCGTCGAGCTGATATGAGCCGCACGATTCGCAGCGTCCAGGGCGACACGCTCGACCGCATTTGTCACCGGGTCTACGGCCAGACCGCCGGCGTCACCGAAAGGGTGCTCGACGCCAACCCGGGCATCGCTGACCTCGGCCCGGTGCTCCCCAGCGCGACGGTCGTCGCGCTGCCGGACATCGCCACCCAGTCGCCCAGCACCGCAACCGTCCAGCTCTGGGACTGATGCCATGCGACCGACTCATCGAAACAGCAGGAACAACAACCGCACGCCCGATCCCATGATCGTGCTGATCACGCTACTCATCGCCCACGCAGGGACGACCATGGCCCAGCAACTCAGCATCACCACCGAAGCGATCAAGACCACGCCGCCCGCGCTCGTCTCGCTGCTACACGCCGGCGGCATGACGCCGTCCGACTGGGTCACGGTCCTGACCCTCGCGTATCTCGCGCTGCAGATCGGGCTGATCGTGCCCAAGTATCTCGGCAACCTGCGCGACTGGTGGGACCGCATCCGGGGGCGCTCATGAAGAACTGGAAGCGGTGGATGGGCGGCGCGGGAATCGGCGGCGCGTGCGGCCTGGCGCTGTCGCTCTCGATCAACGTCGTGAAGCACTACGAAGGCACCGAGCTGCAGGCGTATCCCGACCCCGTCGGCATCCCGACGATCTGCACCGGCCACACCGGGCCGACGGTCGAACTGAACCAGACCCGAACCACCCAGGAGTGCGAGGCGCTGCTCGCTGGCGACCTGGGCGAGGCATTCGACGCCATCGACCGCAACGTCGCCCCCGAGATCAATGCCACCATGCCGCCGACCCGCCGGGCGGCGCTGGCCTCGTTCATCTTCAACGTCGGCGCCGGGGCATTCCGAGACTCGACCCTGCTGGCCCGGCTGAACGCCGGCGACACGCGCGCCGCGTGCGATCAGCTCTCACGATGGGTCTACGCCGGCGGCCGGAAGCTCGCCGGACTGGTCAAGCGCCGCGCGGCGGAACGCGAGCTGTGCCTGGCGGGGCTGGAATGACGGCGCGCACCCTCGCCCTGGTCGCCGTGCTGGCCATCGCCGCCGGCGGTGGCTGGCTCAGCCGCGGCTGGTTCGAGGACGCCCAGCGCCTCACCGCGCTCGAAGCCGCCCAGGCGGCAACCAGCCAGGCGCTAGCGCGGGAGTCCGTCATCGCCGGCGTGGTCGAGGCGCGGCTTGCCACCCTCGACGCCAATCAACGGGTCATCGACCGGGGAGTGATTCGTGAGATCCAGAAGCCGATTTACCGCCGCGTCTGCCTTGAGCCTGACGCTGTGCGCCTGCTCAACGACGCCGCCGCCGGCCGCGCCCCCGATTCAGCAGACGCTGCTGACGCGCTGCCCGCAGACGCTGCCGGCGCTGGCTGACGGCACCGGCGCCACCATCGTACTGACGCTGCGCGACTGGGCGGCGCAGTACCACGCCTGCGCGACCCGGCATAACGGACTGGTGGAGACCATAGATGCGAAAGCTGCACGCTCTGCGGCAATACATGATTGACGCCGTACCCGCCTTGCGGCGCGACCCCGACCGCCTGCTGACGTTCTTCGAGGACGGCTCCGTCGAATTCGCGCGAGGTGGCAATCTCAGCCACGGCTACAGCTACACTGCGCAACTCGTGCTGACCGACTACGCCGACGCCATCGACGCCATCATGATCCCGCTACTCGACTGGCTCTCGGTGCATCAGCCAGACCTGCCCCATGAACAAGCGGTCTCGTTCGAAGCGGAGATCCTGAGTAACAGCACCGTCGACGTGGTGCTGCGCGTCCAGCTCACCGAGCGCGTCGTCGCCAAGCGCGACTGTGCCACCGGCCAGATCCTCGCCGAACACCGGATGCCCCGATTCGACACCGAGGAATGCCCCGCCGAGCGCTGGCAGCTACTGCTGCGCGATACCGAGGCCGGCGGCGACTATGAGCACATCGCGGAATGGACGGGACCGGGGGCCGGCGCTGATGGCGTCTGACGATCTCAGCCAGCTCGATGACTGGCTCGCCCCGCTGCTCTCCCGACTCGAAGCGCACGAACGCCGCCGGCTCGCCCGGCTGGTCGCCACCGACCTGCGCCGTTCACAGCGCGAGCGCATCAAAGCCCAGCGCAACCCGGACGGCAGCCGCTACACACCCCGCCGCTCACGCGATCAAAAGGGCGCCATCCGGCGCCAGGCCATGTTTACGAAGTTGCGCACGGCCAAATACCTGCGCGTGCGCACCAGCGCAGACAGCGCCACGGTCGGATTTTTCGGCCGCGTGGCCAGCATCGCGCGCACCCATCAATACGGGCTACGCGACCGCGTCGCTGAGAACGGCCCGCGCGTGAAATACGCCGAGCGCGAGCTGATCGGATTCACCGACGCCGACCGCGAGCGCGTGCGCGACGGCGTGCTCGACTACCTCTCTGGGATGTGAGCCCGCGTTCTACAACGCGCGCCGGCAGACGCCGCGCGGCGTGTTGTGGACGATGGCCAGACGACACCCAACCGCCACCGGTGCCCCATGTCCGCCGAACTCGCCCGACTGCTCGAAAACCTGATCCGCATCGGCACGGTCGCCCAGATCGACCACGCCGCGGTGCGTGTCCGCGTGCAGTGCGGCGAGCTGCTGACCGACTGGCTCCCCTGGCTGACCGCCCGCGCCGGGCAAACCCGCACCTGGAACCCGCCGACCCTGGGCGAGCAGGTACTGCTGCTGGCCCCCGGCGGCGAGCTGCGCGGCGCCGTGGTGCTCTCCGCGATCAACTCGGACGCCGTGCCGGCGCCGAGCCACGTCCCCAAGATCACCATGGTCGAGATGCCCGATGGCGCGGTGCTCGCCTACGACCACGCGGCCAGCCATCTCAGCGCCACCCTGCCCGGATCGGCCAGCCTCGACGCCCAGGGCGCGGTGAGCGTCACCACCGCCGCGGCGCTGACCGCCACCGCCGCGGGCGGCGCCACGCTCAACGCCAACACCGTCATCAACGGCAATCTCACGCTCAATGGCAACTTCACCCAGCCCAGCGGCCAGACCGCGACCATGGGTGGCGATACCCATTTCACCGGCGCGGTGACCAGCAACGGACGCGACATCAGCGCCAGCCACACCCACGGCGGCGTGCAGCGCGGCGGCGACAAGACGGACGGGGTGAGCTGATGGCCGGCATGAACCGCACCACCGGCGCGGCGCTGGATGGCGTCGAGCACATCCGCCAATCCGTCGCCGACATTCTCACCACGCCGATCGGCTCGCGCGTCATGCGCCGCGACTACGGCTCGCTGCTGCCCGAGCTGGTCGACCAGCCGCTAGATGGCGCCACCGCCCTGCGTGCCTACTCGGCCACCGTGGTGGCGCTGATGCGCTGGGAGCCGCGCATTCGCGTGAAGCAGATCACGCGCAACGTCTCCACCACGCGCCCCGGACGGCTCGATCTGACGATCAGCGCCCGCCGCGTCGACACCGGCGACGATGTCGAGCTAGACGTCGCCCTGGGGAGCACTCGATGACCACCGCTATTGACCTATCCCAGCTCCCCGCGCCCGACGCCATTGAAACGCTCGACTACGAGACGCTGCTGGCCGCGCGCAAAGCCTCGCTGATCGCGCTCTACCCCGCCGACGAGCAGGCCGACATCGCCGCCCGCCTCGAGCTGGAATCAGAGCCCCTGGTCAAGCTGCTGCAGGAGAACGCCTACCGCGAGATCGTGCTGCGCCAGCGCATCAACGAAGCCGCCCGCGCCAACATGCTGGCGTTCGCCATCGGCGCCGATCTCGACCAGCTCGGCGCCAACTTCGGCGTCAAGCGACTGATGATCGACGCCGGCGACCCAGACGCCGTGCCGCCGGTCGCGCCGACCTTCGAGAGCGACACCGCCCTGCGCTCGCGCATCCAGCTCGCCTTCGAATCGCTGTCGGTCGCCGGCCCCGTCGGCGCCTACCGGTTTCAGGCCCTCGCCGCCCACCCGGACGTGCTCGATGTGGCCGTCGAGAGCCCCGACCCGGTCGACGTCGTCGTCACGATCCTCTCGCGCACCGGCGACGGCATCCCCGGCGCCGACGTGCTCACCGCCGTGCGCGCACACATCGACGAGAGGCGCCCGCTCACCGACCGCGTTACCGTGCAGCCGGCCGATATCGTCGAGTACCAGATCGACGCAAACCTCACGCTCGACGACGGCCCGGATGCCGACGTGGTCCAGCAATCTGCCATTGCTCGCCTCAACGCCTACATCGCCTCGCGCCACCGCCTCGGCGCCTGGGTCACGCGCTCCGGCATTCACGCCGCGCTCACCGTCGAGGGCGTCGTCGCCGTGGAATTGCTCGACTGGGCGGACCTGCGCGCCCAGCCCCACCAGGCGCCGGCCTGCACAGCATCGCGCGTCGCGACAGTGAGGCGTCCATGAGTCAGCTACTGCCGCCCAACCGCACCTCGCTCGAAAGCCGCACCGCCGACGCCCTGGTCACCGACCCGCCGGTGCCGCTGCGCACGCTGTGGAATCCGCAGACCTGCCCCGCGCACCTGCTGCCGTTCCTCGCCTGGGCCTACTCGGTCGACAACTGGTCGGCCGCGTGGTCAGAGCGCGTCAAGCGCCGCGTCATCGCCGCCTCGTTCGACGTCCACCGCATGAAAGGCACACGCACGGCCATCGACCGCGCGCTCTCTGCGATGGGCGTAGACGTGATCATTAAGGAATGGTTCGAGGTCGAGCCCAACCTCGCGCGCGGCACCTTCGACGCCCTGCTCTACGTCAACGAGAACCTGACACCGGACGCCCCGGCGCTGATCGGCCCCGAACTCTACGCCGAGCTGCGCGCGACGCTGGACGCCGCCAAGAACGTGCGCAGTCACTACACCTTTCGCGTCGGCGCCCGCTTCGGCCCGGGCAGGTTGGGTGCCGCCACGGTCATGACACCAGGGGGCACGGCGTACCGGGATGCCGCCGCCGGCTACCGCACGCCCACCCTGCGCGGCGGATTCACCGCCGGCGCCGCGACCAACGTTCGCGCCGTCGGGCGATTCAGCACCGAGGCCACCAACCGCGCGGCACTTAACCCGGCTCGCCTGCTCGCTGCTGCCACCTGCCGCGCCGTCGCGCTCACGTATCACATCATGGAGCCCACCGCATGAGCACCGCCCTCGTCCCGGTCATCACCCTCGACGGCATCAATGCCGTATTCAACGCCCAGGGCGACGGCGTTGCCGCGCGCGTCACCCATATCGCCCTGGGCGACCACGGCCGCACGCCCAGCGCCGACGAAACCCGGCTGCGCAACGAGCGCCGCCGTATCGAGATCGCCGACGGCGAGCGCATCGGCGGCCAGCAGATCCACGTGACCGGCGTGGTGGATGGCGACGGCCCCGAATTCTGGGTGCGCGAGGTCGGATTCATTCTGGACTCCGGCGCGATGCTCGCCGTGTGGTCCGACACGCGGCCACTGGCCTACATCTCCAACAGCGTCCCGCTGCTGCTGGCGTTCGACCTGCGCCTCGAGGCGCTGCCAGCGGAATCGGTCACGGTCGAGAGCACCGGTGCCGACCTCTCGCTCGCCGCCTGGGGCGAGCAGTACGCGGCCAACGCCGCGGCGACGCTCGCCACCATGACCGAGACGCTGAAGCTCCACTTCCGCCTGCTCGAGATCGAGAAGCAGGCATGAGCGCGCCGCTGATCAGCCTCGTCGCCGGCACCACTTACGCCTTCGAGGTCGAGTGGTCGACCGAGGACGCCGGCCGCACCGCGCCGGTAGATCTCACCGGCGCAACGGCTCGATTCGTCATCGCCAGCAGCGAGCGGCCCCTGGTCGAGCTGCGCGATGGGGACGGCATCACGATTGCGCCGGCCACCGGCACGCTGGCGATCCGCATCCCGCCGGTGGCCACCGCCGGGCATGACCCGCTCGACTGGCGAGGCGCGCGTTACGAGCTGCGCGTAACGCTCGGCCGCGACGTCTACTCGCTGATGATCGGCGTCGCCCGGCTGCTCGACGGGGTGATCGAGGAAGACATCGAAGAAGAGATAGGGGGAGCCAGCGCATGAATGCGAGCCACCGCGTCGACGTCCGCATGAGCGGCGGCCAGATCGTTACCGTCAAGCGGCCCGAGGCGCCGCGCCAAGTCATCAGCGCCGGGCGCCAGGGGCCTGCCGGCACGCTCGCCCCAGCCGACCTGGCCCGCGTGAATGCCGCCGTCGCGCAGTCCGCCGCCGCCTCGCGGGAAGCCCGGGCAGCCAGCCAAGCCGTCAGCGACCTGGTCGACGAGCTGACGCATCTCTTCGACCACACCACCGGTAAAACCGAGGCCATGACATGAGCATCAGCGAGCAGTTGACGGGCCTGCGCACCGCGATCAGCAACGCCCTGGGCGCGATCGACGGCAAGCTGCGCAACAAGCCAGACCGCGGCGAGATCTACACGCGGGACTATCTCAGCAACGGCGAGAACACCCTCGGCGCCGGGGCGTCTCGCGCCGGCCGCCTGACCACGCCGCGCGCGATCAGCCTGGGCGGCGACGGCCAGGGCTCGGTGAGCTTCGATGGCTCCGGCGACGTCACGCTGACGCTCACCGTGCCCGCCCTGGCCGACAAGGCCAACGCCGCCGACACCCTGACATCCGAGCAGGTCGACGCCCGCATTCAGGCGCTGATCGGCTCGGCGCCCGAGGCGCTGGACACGCTCAAGGAACTCGCCGACGCCCTGGGCAATAACCCCAACTTCGCGACCACGGTGCAGCAGCAGCTCGGCGAGAAAGCGACCAAGAGCCGCGTCGACGCGCTCGAGCAGACGCTGGCCGGCGGCTTCGCCGACCTCGCCGACGCCTTCCGCGACGGCATCACCCAGATCAATAGCACGACAGGAGCCTGACCCCATGAGCCTGATGGATGAAATGAAGAACGTCGTCACGATCGGTCGCGAGCTGTTCACGACCGTCAGCGGCAAGATGAAAGAGATCGATGCCAAAGTGGATGCCGCGACGGCGAGTGTGCCCAATCGAATCCGAGAGCTATCCATTCAGAGCATTTACGTCGATGCCACTGATGGTAACGACGAAAATGACGGCACGGTCAGCTCACCCCGTAAAACTATCGCCGGGCTGAATGACATCATTGTCAACGGCTCATTTATTCAGATCGCAGTAAAAGAAGGCCAGACACACCGCGTTGATGGATCGGGAATGAACATCAACAGCGGTAACATCCGCTTCGTTCGCTGGAACAACACCAGCGGCGTGAATAAACCCGTGCTGCTCTGGGTGGCGGAGAACGTCGCCAACGACTCCCAAGCTGGACAGGGATATTACGTCGGATTGAGGAATGGTTCCGTGTCGTTGTCCGGGGTCGATATCACATGCGACGCCAACGGCTTGAAAATGAACGACTCAAGCGCCTTTCTACGTTATACCCCGGGAAATGTGGCCGTGTTCATTTACGACAGTGTCGTTAGGCTAATCGACTCGCGCTTAGCGATGGTGTCGGTTGGCTACTGCCAACGAGATCTTTCCGTCCGCAATGTCATTGTCGAAATCGGTAGCAACGCAAACGGCAAGTCGAAATTGGTCAACTGTCCTACCACACCCGCTGGCACCATTCGTTTAGAAGTAGGCGCGCTATCTCTGCCGTCGGGATATTCGATCAACGACTTGGTCGACTATGAAGCTGATACCAACTCACGACTCACCAACACGCTGTAAGAGAGAGCCACATGATCGATAAAATCGAGTACAACGGCAGGACCTATCTCAGGATTTCGGCCGTCGAAGCTACGGAAATGGGAATACCAAAGTCGGTGGTTCAGGCTGCATCAAAGCGGCAACAATGGACCGATATCCGCACCCGCCGCGACGCCCTGCTGCGCGCTTGCGACTACGCAGTCATGCCCGACTATCCGCTGACCGACGACCAGCTCGCCGAAGTGAAAGCCTACCGCCAGGCGCTGCGCGACATCCCCGAGACCGCTGGCGACCCCGACGCTGTCGAGTGGCCGGCAAAACCCGAGGTACTGGCATGAACCGCACGAACTGGGAGCACGCCGGCATCGCCGCCGGCCTGATGCTCGCCGTCTTCCTGCCGCTGGTGCTGCTCGCGGTGCCCGGCGCCCCGCTGATCGCCTTCGCCGTCGCGGTGACCTGGTTCCTCGCGCGGGAGTGCACGCAGCACGAATACAAGCTCGGCCTGGCCCGCGGCTGGCGCTGGGGCCAGACCCTGCCGGTGCGCTGGTGGGAAGGATTCGCCCGCGGCTGGTCCCGCGACTCGCTGCTCGACTGGCTCACGCCCCTGGGCGTCTGCCTGCTGCTGCTCGCTGGGCTCTGGCTGCTGCCGCTGCCGAGTTGACCCGGCCGCCGAGAGCCACCCCAAGCCCGCCGCCGGCGGGCTTTTTCGTGCGTGGCGCCGGTGATTGTCCTAAAGCCGCGTTCTACAACGGCCAGCGCTCGCCCCGCCCTCACCCGCCCCACACCATGGCCCCCTGAACTGCCTAAAACACCCCGTTTCCCTGATCAGGAATTCCCATGGCACTCGACCAATACCACCACGGCGTGCGCGTCTCGGAAGTCAACGACGGCACCCGCACGATTCGCACCATCTCCACCGCCGTCATCGGCATCGTGGCCACCGCGTCCGATGCCGATGCGGCGGCATTCCCGCTCAATCAGCCCGCGCTGGTCACCAACGTGGCCACCGCCATCGGCCAGGCCGGCACCACCGGCACGCTGAAAGACGCGCTGACCGCGATCGGCAACCAGGCGCGCCCGATCATCGTCGTGGTACGCGTCGCCGAGGGCGAAGACGAGACCGACACCAGCGCGAACGTCATCGGCACCACCCTCGACACCGGCCAGCGCACCGGCCTGCAGGCGCTGATGACCGCCAAGCAAAAGCTCGGCGTCACCCCGCGCATCATCGGCTGCCCGGGGCTCGATACCCTCGAAGTCGTCACCGCCATGGTGCCGGTGCTGCAGGCGCTGCGCGCCTTCGGCTACGCCTACGCCCACGGCTGCGAGACGCTGACCGACGCCACCGCATACCGCGACCAGTTC